>WAPZ01000126.1 GCA_015520535.1 Candidatus Heimdallarchaeota archaeon | reverse complement strand
GTTGTAAACACCATTAAAAATATAATTACTTCTGTCTGCTATGTGGTACTTTTTGGATTTTAAGAAAAGTCGACTTAGTAAGTAATTTTCTGAATAAGAATGTTCAAACGGCTTAATTTCGTGTGATGACAGAAAAGTATGAAATGCAATGTAGTATGAAAATAAAAAGAAAAGAAGATTTTAACATTTAAGTAGCTCTGTTAATGTGGACTTAAACCTGGACAAAATTGGACTTGTCCAGGTAGGGGCTCCACATTACGCCCTCACATGATTGATTATACCCCCATGACGAAGGTCTGGGGCTGCCAGAGTATTCGTACGATGGGGTTTAGATTTTTTCACCGTTGCGTGCCTTTACCCTGCTCGGAGAACTGTTTTTGTTCCCCTTCATGCCGTCGTTGGTTCGGCATGGGGAGGCTCATCCCAATTTCCATTTCCTAAGTCGGCTTTAAAACGATAGCGGAATCTTTATTTATAACTAGTTTTTAATATCTCTCTTTAGAAGATGTGGGTATCGGTTGTCACAATTATGGAATAATGAACGACACCTTCCTTCGAGTGAGTACCAACAGGCATCATTTTATACGTCCCAATGAAGCGCCGATATATGTCCAAGCTTATCCAATTTCATTTTCACATGTGCAAATTTTATTTTTTATGTTCTTTTTCTGCGGATACGCCCTTTTTTTAATATAACTACAGATAGAATGCTTAGGATCAAAGGCACAAATAAGAAGCCGGGTGTTGGTCTGCGTTGTGGTGTTGTGGAGGAAGTGGGTTTGGGTTCAGATGAAATTGGCGGTGATGGTGAAGACGACGAAGGTATTGAAGAAGTTGGCGGTTGTGTAGTTGTCGTCGTAACAGTTACAATAACTGTGTGAGCGTTAGAGTTACCATACTTGTCAGTGACCACGATAGTATAATTGTAGACGCCGGAAACAAGCCTATCGACGGAGATCGTGATAGATTCGGAAGAGGTCCATTTTCCGGAGGTTAGAGATGTGTCATTTCTGTAAATAATGTAGGTGTCGGGATTAAGGTCGGTGGCGATCCATTCGAGTTGATTGCCGGTTGTTCCTTCTTCGTAGGTAATATCAGCGGGCTTTTTGATAAATATAGGTGCCGTGGTGTCGACTACTGTTACCAGTACCGAATCTGTGGCTCTATTATCAGAGGTATCATTGATAGTAATTTGGTAGAGGTAGATTCCGCTGGTGAGACCGTCAATACTAATGGTGATGTTTGTCATGGAATTCCATTGTCCTTCAGCAATTACCGTTCCGTTTTTTGTGATTACATAATAATCGGGGTTGTCATCGGTGGCCGTCCAAGTAATGGTATGTCCGGTGGTGCCTTCCTCGTAAGTAATATCGATGGGTGTAGAAAGTGTAGGTGGTGTGGTGTCATTACTGGGTAAGAAACTGGAATTAGTAATATAAGCCGTATAAGACGCAAAAAAGAAGCCAAATGGCGCGAAATTCACGTTTTCGTAGACAATAAGGCCGTTCGACTGAAGTGCGTGAGCCTGAAGATGAGAAGAATTTAAGCTCCATGTGTCATACCCATTCCATGAATCCATTTCATTAACGGTTACAATATCATCCCATTCCCACATTGGTGCCGTGTCGCCTAGTGTCACGGTTAGTTGTGGGACTAAAGGTGTCGAAAGTCCGGAGAAGAAATAAAATCGTTTGTGTTCCCACCACATATTAGAGTTAGCGATGTAACCATTAAGAATATTTACTGTGAGCCAATACTCTGTTAACTCCTTAGTTGTTCCATTAGAATCAAAACGATGAACCGTGAGGCTGACATTGAACTCGGTTGGTGAAAGTGATTCTATGAAAGTAAAGTTGAAATCACTATAGAGAGAATTGACAGCCGTCGTGTTGTAGCGCCAATGGAGATAGTCGCCGATTTTGGGGTGTGCGATAGGCACAACATTGACCGATTGAATGATGACGCTGGCGTTGCTAAAGTAACCATTGAACCAGTAGGCAGTAAAGGTTAAAAGATTTGTACCGTTTTGAAACACGGGAACATACGCGCGGGTATCACTTATGTTGGGAAAGAATTTAATGACAGTGGTAAATTTGTTATTTACAAATACATCAATGTAACTGAGTTCTGTGTGGTCAGTAACATTGAAATTCACGAGGATAGAACCGCCATCAATGGTAGTTCCGTTAATAGGATCGACTACACTAATAGTTGGGCCTTGTCCGGGAATATATAAATAAAAGTAGAGAAAAGCAATATCCCCGAGGTAATAAATGGTAGCTTTTCTTTTTCCATCGTGATAACCGGGAGCAGAAACTTCGACCGTGTATGTGCCGATATCTAAACCCGTAACATTGTAAAATCCGCTAGTATCGGTGGTGCCGACATCAATTACTATGTTATTTTCGTCATAAGTTGTTACGGTAGCTTGAGAAAGTAAGCTATAATTGAGAGCATCGCGGACATAGACCATTATATATCCACCAACTATGTGGATATCATTTGTTTTAATAAGCCGTACAGCTTTATTGTTTTGGATGGCCGCTTCGTTGTTGACCGGAGTCACGTAAGCGGTGACAGTAAAGGTATCCAGAAGCGTTGGCGCCCAAGTATAGGATATCGTGGTATTTTCGCCGGGAGCTAATTGTGAAATAGTTGTGGTTTGAACAACAGTGTTATTAAGATACATTATAAAGTTGATATTTGTTTCAGTAAATGTTCCCGTGTTAAAAACGTTGGCTGTTAAGGTATTGCTACGGTTGGCAATAATTGGTGAGGGAATCTCAAGCGTTACATGAATGTCATGAAGTTGTAGTGTTTCCGTAGTAAAGAAGATGCTCAAGTTTTGAACATCGTCTAAAGATCCATAGGGATAGGTGGTATAGTAGTTTGAATCCAATCCATAGTTCAAGCCGACAGTAGCTCCTCGGTCTTCAAAAATCTCTAAATACTGGAATAGTATGGTTCCATTGCTGAAAAATACGACTTCAAAGGTTCCCGCTGGTTTACCACTGTAAAAAGTCATGTTAACGAATTCGATGACTGTAAAATCTGGCGTCAACCACGTATAGATATTATTGGCAGTTGCTTTTAAATCATCCCAAAATGGTGCAACAGCAAAGGTATACGAGGGCGAGGTGGTTGGAAAGGGTGGATTATAATAGTCAACTGGATTTACGTTGGTGAAAGATAGCCAGCCATTACTACTGACGTAAACTTTTGTGAATACTTGCCCGTAATACTGAAAAACAAAGGGTAAAGTGACCGCAGTTGCAACATCAATGCCTTGAAGTGAAAGAAGGGCACCATTTGCAGAAGCATTATACCAGCTAAAAGGTGCAAAATAGAGATTGTAGTTTTGTGGCGGAAACGTGCTGGTGAACAGCGTGGCATTATTGTCCACTAAAAAGGTCTCCCCAGTAACCGCAGCCGCAACGGCTTTAATTTCAAAAACATCTTGTCCCGACGGTGTCCAACTCCAATTTAAAAAGGCATAACTGCTGTTAGAAAGTGAAACCGTTTGTGTACTGAGTAAAGAATTGTTTATAAAGAGAGAAACTTGGATATTTTCTTGATATTCTCCGGTGTTAAGTGCTAGCACATCAATAGTGACGGGACTCAGTGAACTATTTACAATGTTGGCAATTTGTTCAGGTACGGCAATTTTTATGTTGTGAAGATCTACCACGGCTGGTAACACATTAATAAATGTTGATGTAAAGAACGTGCTATTTTGATTGGAATAATAAGCGACATCTAAAAGGATACCCGTTTCTTTATCAAAGTAAAGCAGTTCATTTGCAGTATCTAAAATAATCCAAGCAGGTAAGGATTCACCATAATAGTCAAACACGGTTTCTCCAATTACAGTCGCATCTTGTGCATTTTTAGCAAACAAATCAATTTTGGTGCCATTACTAATCCCAGTAGTATTAATCCAATAAGGAAAGAGTTGCCAATAACTAACTCCGAAGATCTCTCGCGTATATGGATTTAACGTGTAGTTACTAAAGAGCGTTTCTTGACGAGTAACAGGATCAAATGTAATTAAACTAATAACATATTCGAGTGGACTTAAAACATCACTGATAACCCACTTGAAACTAAACGGCGTTAACGGATCGCGTGCGTCAATTGGATACAGATATGCGAAGGTGTCACCGCGTTGTGTCGGTAACAGACGCTCTTTTACCGGAACCAGTTTTTCATAGAAATTATCTACGGTGACATTTTCACCCGTTACCGGTGTCGCCGCCACAGTGATATTGTATACATCAAGCATCGACGAACGCAGATTATAACTAATTTCATAATTGGTTCCCGTCACTAAAGTGGGAATTGTCGTGGAATTAACTAAAGTTCCATTAACATATAGCGAAAGATTAACGTTCGTCTCATTCTGAGCACCCGAATTGGTTACGCGTCCATAAACTTTGATTGGTTCATTTAACGGTAAAAATGGTGGAGTTACTACATTAACCCTTAAATTATGATCTTGCAAACCAAAAATTGCCGACGCAGCATCAATTCGTCCCCAACCATAATAAGGATCAAAACCGGGTGCACCAAGATCGACTGCCGATGCTTCTAAAAGCGTCGTGATTTGTTCAGCTGTATAATTGGGAAATTGGCTCCAAAGTAATGCTGCCAATCCAGAAACATGCGGTGTTGCCATTGACGTCCCACTATAAGAATCATATCCACTATAAGGAACAGTAGATAGGATATTAACGCCGGGCGCTGCCACATCAATCCAATCTCCATAGTTTGAAAAAGTTGCCACTTGATCAAGATTATCAGTCGCACCGACAGCAACTACATTGGGAAACGCTGCTGGATACGATTTAATGTTCCCACCATCATTGCCCATGGCAGCAATAACTAACACTCCCGACGCAGTAGCGTTATCAATAGCTTCTTGAAGGAGAGATGAATATCCAGATCCACCCCAACTATTAGAAAGAATGTCCGCTCCCATCGACACCGCATGATTAATAGCCGCCGCAGCATCTGCATTCGAACCATAACCTAATGAGCTCAAAAACTTCTCTGCAAAAATAGAAACGTTTGCCAACCCAGCAACACCAAGAGTATTGTTAATTCCAGCAGCAATGGTCCCGGCTACATGAGTACCATGTCCATTGTCATCCATTGGATCGGTATCATCATTTATCCAATCATACCCAAGTGAAAGATAATTTGCTTGAAGATCGGGATGCGTATAATCAATACCGGTGTCAATCACTGCCACTTTAATATTCCGAGAGCCAAACGTGGTATTCCAGGCCTGTTCAATGCCAATCAGTTGTGGCCCCCATTGACTACTCCACTTCGGATCATCAGGCACAAAAAAGGCTTTATAATAAAAGTTCGGTTCTACAAACTTTATGAACGCCGTATTCTCAGCTTCTGACAAAAAAGCACTAAAAGCCTTCATTGACACCGGAATTTTAACCACATATACTCCAATTTCGTCATAATATTTTATTATCTCGCCATTAAACTTCTCAAGAAACAGTTGAAGTTGCTGTTGAGCCACCTGACCTTTAATTCTAATGGAATATTCGATCTTATTATCCTCATGAATTTTAACCAGAGCATTAGAATCATATTGTTGTTCTAACACGTTAAAACGAAGTGAGTCGAATAACGCGTCTTTTGACATAGTTTTTTCTAAGTGGCTCAAGAACCGGTCCCAAGTTGTCAAAGACGGCGGTAATTCATCTAATGGTATAGTATTTTGACTTTCAAATGGTGCATTCAAAGGAGACTGCTGATAGTAATTTTCACCGGTCGGCGTTTTATAATCCCATGGTGACGCCTCATTACCCGTGTGGTGTGATGATGGTGAAGAAGTACTCGTTGGGGGCGATGGTTGTTGAGTACGGTCATTTTCGTTGGTGCCGGAACTATCTGGATGCTGTGGATAAATCGTAAAAGGTGATACTCCATTTTTTTCGGAAGACATGCTATTTTGATCCCACAACAAAGGGGGATGAACTGTTGCAAAGAATGTTGAAAGCAACAACATACTAAAGAGGAAAAAAACAACTGTTCTCGGCACATTAAACCTATATTTTGGTTGACGAACAAATATATACATTATTATCACAAGTTTTCAATTTTTATCTTTAAATTGTAATCGCCCGACAACGCTAAGCGTTGGTTTGAAATTCTAAAAATGGTATCAGCTTCCTATATC
>WAPZ01000125.1 GCA_015520535.1 Candidatus Heimdallarchaeota archaeon | reverse complement strand
GGTTTATTTCTTCAACTAGTTGGGTATAGTTGTGATACGTGTTTGTATAGAGAAGATTAATGCTTGGTGTTGTCGGTTGAGAGTAAGGATATGGGAGTTGTTTTAGAGTAACGGACGTTGACGACTCCGCTCTATTTGGTGACAAATTGGCAACCATTCCAAAAATTACAATAATTAATGCTGTTCCTAACATTATTTTCTTTTTATTGAGCAAATTCTGCACACTCAAGTCTTTTTTGTCCAAAGAAAAATAGTTACACCCACCTTAAAAAAATTTTAAAAGCTGCAAAAAAATTTAGCATTGGAAGAACTTACATTTTTTGTTTGTGTGTTAAATGACAATAGGGGTTGAACAGTGAAAGAACACAACTTTAAAGACTTTGTTCTCCTTTTAGAACAGTTGGAGAAGGAATCCGGTCGAATTGCGATGCGTGAAATACTTGCCCGATTTTTAAAAGAATGTAGCGACTTGGAAATCGAAGCTGTCGTATATTTGACATTAGGTAAAGTGGCACCGGATTACAAAGAAATCATTTTAGGTGTCTCTAATGCTTTATGTCTTAAAGTGTTAGCTCGTGTTGCTGGTTATTCTGAACGCACAATAAAAGCACGATTTAACGAAGTGGGGGATATTGGGGAATTAGCTCATCAAGTTTTAAAACCACGCGATACACCGCCAGTTACAATAAATTGGGTTTTTGAACAGATAATAAAGTTATCAAAAGACACGAAGATTGAATACAAATTGGATGTGATGGCCGCTACTTTAGTAAAATTGCAACCGATTGAAGCCAAATATTATTTTCGAATACTTTTAGAACAATTACGTGTCGGTGTTCAAGAGCCTACGGTTTTAGAAGCTTTAACTCTGGCAAAATTAGGGTCATTAGATGAATTGGATCAAGTACGACGTGCATATCACCTGTGCGGCGATGTGGGTTATGTCGCTAAAGTGTTATATTCAAAGGGACTATCTGCTATAAAAGAATTTAAGGTTAGTTGTGGGCTTCCAATCGTTCCTATGCTTGCTAAACCATTAAAATCCTCTGAAGAATTGTTTGAGAAGACTGAAGGACAATTAGTTGTCGAATATAAATATGATGGGCTTCGTGTTCAGGCACATATTTGTGATAGCGATCATATTGAGCTATTTAGTCGTAATTTAGGACGATATACCGAACAATTTCCGGATCTAGTTGAATATTTACGCGAAAGCGTTCAAGTTTTTCCTTGTATCCTAGAAGGTGAAATTATTGCCTATGATTTTGAAACTGATGAAATTTTGCCGTTTCAGCTTTTAGTAAGGCGACGCGGAAGAAAGTATGATATTGAAGAGATGTCAAAAGAGATCCCCGTGGCGTTGATGGTCTTTGATATCCTCCTTTATCAAAGTAAAGAACTGATCGACCTTCCTTTTGAAGAAAGAAGAGCTATCTTATTAAAAGCCTTAAAACCGCATCCACATGTAAAAATCATTAACTCAGAAAAGGTAACAAACGTGGAACAAATCGAAATTATCTTTCAAAAAGCCATTCAAGATGGAACTGAAGGGTTGATTGGAAAACATATAAAATCACGGTATGTGCCGGGAAAACGCGGAATTGGATGGTTTAAACTTAAACGTGATTATCAGAGTCATTTAGCCGATACCATAGACTGTGTTGTCATTGGAGCGTATCATGGGACGGGACGACGTGCTGGAAGTTATGGATCTTTATTATGTGCTATCAAGTCAGCTGATGGCGTTTATAGAACCGTCTGCAAGTTAGGCTCTGGAATTACAGATGAAATGGTTGATACGCTTCCCCAAATGTTAGAACCTTTAAAATTAAATAAACCACCAAAAAATGTGAATGTATCTTCAGAAATGGAACCAGACATATGGTTTGAACCTAAAATTGTATTAGAAGTTGAAGCTGCTGAAATCACGCTTTCTCCTATCCATACAGCTGCGTTTGGGAAAATCCACCCAAATGTTGGGCTAGCACTTCGTTTTCCACGTTTAAAACGCTTCCGCGATGACAAATCACCAGAGGATATTACCACAGAAGATGAACTTATCGAACTTTATCGTCAACAACCGCAACAGAAAGTAGTTAGAAGTGCCGATATCCAAGCACTCATGTTCTCGGGGAGAAAACGAACGGTAAGGAAAAAAGAAAGAAAAGTCGCTGATGAAAAACAGAAAACTCTAGATTCCTTCTTTTAGTGAAAACCGCCCAATTGTCTATTTTCATATATATTTTTGAATGAGGTGCAATAATTGTCTACAAACGTCGATTTAGTAATTAAGGATGCTGAACAAATAGTTACCAGCCAGTTAAATAATAATATAATAGATAAGTCACCTTTAGAAAAATTTGTATCTGCTCTCATTA
This sequence comes from Candidatus Heimdallarchaeota archaeon, assembly GCA_015520535.1. Classification (GTDB taxonomy): domain Archaea; phylum Asgardarchaeota; class Heimdallarchaeia; order Hodarchaeales; family S146-22; genus S146-22. The sequence goes on along the minus strand of WAPZ01000125.1, from coordinate 1,108 downwards.
TGGAAAACCGTAGTATTGCAATAAAAGACGGTATCATTTTAGACATCGGAACGTACGCTGACCTAGAGACGAAATACAATCTCGAAACTGCGGATATAATTGATGCCCAAGGAAAATTAGTCCTTCCAGGTTTTGTAGATTCCCATACTCACGCAATTTTTGCTGGTTCCCGTGAGGATGAATTAGAATTAAAATTACAAGGGTATAGTTACCTGGATATTTTGAAAAAAGGCGGGGGTATTCTCCGAACCGTAAGAGCTACTAGAGCTGCGTCGTTAGAGGATTTAGTCGAACAAACTTGTTATAATCTGGATCTTATGTTATTACATGGAACAACCACTGCTGAACTAAAAAGTGGCTATGGTTTGACAACAGAAAGTGAACTTAAAATGTTACAAGCTATGAAACTCGCAAATGAAAAACACCCAATTGAGATTGTTCCGACCTTTCTTGGTGCCCATGCCATCCCCGAGGGCTCTTCTAGTGAAGCTTATACCCAACACATCCTTGATGATATGTTACCTGCCGTAAAAGAACAAAATATTGCCAAATTTTGTGATGTCTTTTGTGAAAAGGACGTTTTTTCCGTGGAACAATCGCGAAAAATTCTTTTAAAAGCTAAAGAACTGGGATTAATTCCCAAAATCCATGCCGATGAAATATATCCACTCGGTGGTGCGGAACTGGCAGCTGAAATTGGTGCGGTATCGGCGGATCATCTGCTAGCGTCAACAGATGAAGGCCTCCAAAAAATGGCCGAAAAACATGTTGTTCCCATTGTTCTGCCAGGTGTTCCCGTATCTTTGTTTCAAACAAAATTTGCACGGGCACGTACCATGATAGATCGCTGGAACATGCCGGTTGCGCTGGCTTCGGATTTAAATCCCAACTGCTTTTTACCGTCAATGCTCCTTGCAATCACTTTTTCGTGTTTTCATATGAAATTAAAGCCACTAGAGGCTATTCAAGCGGCAACTATTCATGGTGCAGCTGCATTAAAAATGCATGATAAAATTGGGGCCTTAAAACCCGGTTATACAGCGGATATTCTTATTTTAGATGTCCCTAATTATCGTTACATTCCTTATATGTTTGGAACCAATGTGAT
>WAPZ01000124.1 GCA_015520535.1 Candidatus Heimdallarchaeota archaeon | reverse complement strand
GTCCCATTGCTCTTCTATGCTCATGACAAGCCACCTACTTGTATGTAGTCATTCGGATTTACCATATTTAAAAAGAGAGGATTTTCTGTAAAACAGAAAAAAGATGCATAATGTATCAAATCTTTTTACCTAAAAATATATGCGCATGAACCATATTATGATATTGACAAAAAGTGCTAAAAAAGATGGTTTTAAATTAGTGTCTATTTAATTACATTAAAATTAACAAGTAGTTCTTGGATTTTCTGTTCTAATAAGTGCACCGGTGTTTCTTCACCATTAACTACTATTGTACATCCACCGACTCCAAGTTCTCGAGCCCTTGGCGAGTCTGACGTTATGCTTTGAAGGTCAACAAAATCTTTGTATTTCAAAAGAATTCGGAACACCTTCTCGATCCATCTGGAAAACGCGCATGCACACGTCCCAGCTGGAGTAACAATTTCAACTTTAATTTTTTTCTTAGTTTCTGACATACCTAAATCCACATCCATCTTATTTCCTTCTAAATCAACGTTATTTGTTGTTATTAGCAGAATCTTGCAAAATTTTCATCAGTTTTTTGGTCGTCGGAACATGTCCCGAAACTACAATTTTTCCATCAATTGCTAGAGCTGGCGTTACAAAGGCTTCTCTTCTTAGCAATTCGTTCATATCGCTAACAGAGCTGATTTTCGCATCTGCCCAACCAAGTTCTTCCACCGCTTTTTCTACTCTTTCTTTAAGTTTGCGGCATTTAGGACAACCGACTCCTAATATTTCCAAAACTTTTGGCATATCTACATGACCTCCTTTTTTTGAACGTTACAACCATATTTCTACGTTATTCTACCATAACCCAATCCCTAAACCAATGACAAATCCAAAAATTAACCCAGCTAACGTAGTGAAGACTGTGACTAGTACTACGTAGAATAAATTCTTTTTATCACCAAGATATTTTCGTGTTACTAAAATACTTTGTAATGAAAGCTCTGGATCGGCGAGCAAATAGGCAAGCAATGGTCCACGAGACATACCAAGATCTAGAAAAATTCGTGCAATTGGTACCTCCATCAACGTTGGAAAATACATAAAGACGCCAAACAATACACCAATCAGATTCGCTAAGACAGTATTTCGCCCAACTAATTGACTGACTACTTGAGGAGGGACAAAGTATTTGATGAATCCGGCAATAAAAACGCCAATAATAATCAATGGGAATATTGACTTGAAAAATGACCAAGTTTCACGGAACCACTCAGTAATATCCTCAGAATCAAATTTCAATATGACAAATATTGAGAGACAAATCACAAGAAGCAGAACTAATAAGAGTTTCATAATCATATTACCAAGTGCAGATGAGATAATAATTCCATAGAACGTCGTACTCTGGTTAAAATAGGAAATTTGGGAGGTACCTGTCATTAAAATATAGATCAACCAAAGAAATAGTGTTAACTCTTTATAGGGAACCTTAAATGTTAAATATACTAATGTAACTAGTCCTAACAAAAATATAAAGGTCTGAATGAGCGCCGGCATCTGAAAAAGATCTTTAATCGCCACAATCGAGGAAAAAAGGCTTCCAAAAAACGAAATCATGGTTGCATCTAATGTAGCTAACGCCAACGAAAAGACTGCAAACGCAATTATAAAGATTTTTACATCCATTTTTATAGCGCTGACACCTACATTGGCACCATCAGTTTGCATCACTGGCATTGCTGATACATCGCTTTGCGTATCTATTGGTTCCATCTCATTTCCAAAAACCAACGCCATTATATATCCAATTGCCATGGCAAACACTATTGCTAGGATGCCCCGCGCTAGTGCAATATCCATTCCAATTAAAGTCCCCGTATACGTAAGAGCTAAAATATTGATTGCTGGAGCAACAAATAAAAACGTTATTGCAGGCCCTAAGCCCGCACCACGTTTCCAAATTCCCACAAAAAGCGGAAGCACGGTACAACTGCAGACTGCTAAGAGAAACCCTCCCGCTGTTGCCATCGGATATGCCACTTTCGGATCGGCGTCTTTACCCATATACCGCATAATTATATCTTTGGGAATAAAATACGACATTGCACCAGCAATGAAAAATGCGGGAACCAAACACAGCAAGACATGAAAAGAAAGATAGTCGATCAATGTTAAAAATGCACTATTAAGCGCACCAATTATAATTTCCATTAAATTTATCATTTTTATCCCCATTTTGTTTAGATCTATCGATATATCGAAAAATTTCGATATATAAATTTATCGAAATGTTGATAAAGATACGAGAGAAAGAAAAAAATAGAACAATATTGAAGGAATCGTCTCGAGATCGAGGATTTCAGTTATTATGACGTGGAAAGATGTGTTAGCAAATGGAAGTAACCCAGTTAACTAAAAAATTAAAAGAACTAGAACGTTCCAAATATGTTGATTGGGCGACCGTTGCGGAAAGAGTTCAATCATTAGATGCACTCAAAACGGAATTTGAAAAACTAGATGAGAATCCCGCCTTTAAAAAACTTAAACGGCAAATAAAGGCACTAAACCATCCAGTTCGTATTAAAATATTAATCGCAATTAAAAATGGAGCAATTTGTCCATGTGAACTTGAATATGTCACCGGTCTCTCCCAAGCCACAATCTCGCATCATCTTTCACTTTTAGAAGATGCTGAACTCATATCGAGGATAAGAGAAGGTAAAAGAGTTTTTCTTGCAATTAAAAATGCCAAAATTATTGATACATTTCTGAACGTATCAATTTTAAGCAATAAAGAACTTTTTTCATCAAAAAATGGATAAATCTACTTTTATTTGGTATGAAGTGTTAAAGAATGAAGTTTCCAGATTAATAGCGGCGCGATAAGGAAAAAAATGCCGCATTCACGTTTGTTTTTCCGTAGAGAAAGATGAAGAAAAAGCCCATATTGAATAATCCGACTTTTTAAGTATTTTGACAAAAAAAGAGTTTCTTGGGGTAGTGAACGACTGGTTTGCGTTATGTAGGTATAACAAGCATGAATTGACCATTTTATACTATTCATGACATAAGTGGTCAATAAATGTGCTTTTTTAAAATAAAGAAAAAAAATCATATACAGTCCGTAGACCATTAACAGATTCATTAACATTGAACGTATTAGATCATACTTTGAAATGAGAGGTTTTTTAAAAAAGGGTCGTACGTCCTTACCCCACAGAATCCGACTTTTTGTGATGACTGAATGAAATACAATATTTTTTGGCGCCAGTAAGTGTGAGAGCAAACGGCTGGTGTGAAATGTTTCAGCAAACTGGTGGCGTTGCAACTGATCTAAGGTGGTGATGAAAAAATTACGAAACATTCCCGTTTGCATTTCGATGGCACGAAGGATAAAGGGCTTGTCCTTTATTACATTGCAGAAAAAAATGTTTTCTAAGTAAATTAATTGTCGTTCGAGTTTCTTTATAATTCGACGATTGTTGGTATTGAGGACAATAAGCAAATCAACATCTGAACTCGAAGTAAAATCCGTTTTGGAAGCCAAGGATCCAAAAAGAAGGACAGAATAAACAATGTTTGAGTATTTATGCTTTATGAGTGCAAGTACAGCACGCAAATATGAGTTAACCGACGATGTGTAAGTTTGTAACTTATTCGAGGGTGCATCCGAGGGTGACAACATTTTATTCAACTACAAACCATCACTTTCGATGTTCCAATTATTTAGCGCAGATATCAAGACGTTTAAGCATAAAAGGGCTAATAAAAGTTAGTGTAAAGCTGAGTATAGCATATCGAAAGAAACGAATGGTGAGACTGATGAGGGGATCCAGTGAACTAAAAAATACCTTATCTACCAACGTTACCACGGCAAAAAGTACGATAACTGCTATTAATCCTATTATTAAGCCAATAACCTTATCCCGTGGCGTTTGTGGGATTTGCCAACTCACATATTTGTCCTCTAGGAGCACACCACATCCTAATCCCAAAAATAATCCGCCAACAGTGCTCAAATTGCTTACACTAAAATCATGACCTAGGATGATCATAAGGACAATATGAAGATAAAATGCTCCAAACGGCAGCACCACCGCCAGTATCAGTTTATACGAAAACGGAAGCAGATTAATTTTTTCCATAATGACCGTTTCATACTTCAAGAAGGTTAAAGAAACCATCAAACCAAGTATGATTCCCACAATGACATCACCGGGATAATGTACACCTAAATACACGCGTGAAAAACTAACTAACCCAATAGCAGTGATTACTACCGCCACAATGAGGCTTTTTCTTTCGGGAACTCGTTTTGAAAGCCAATCACCTAATATGGGCCAAAAAGTTGCGGCACTGGTAGCATGACCCGACGGAAAGGAGTAAGAACTGGCAGTCGAAATTGGCGTGACAACACCACTGTACTTTTGATAAGGACGTTCAATTGCGGTGATTCCTTTTATGGTCTCCACTAATATGGCACTAAAAATTAAAACAAACGCCATTTTTATAGCTGCGCGTTTATCGAAAAGATAATATATTAACGCAATAATCATGATATATGACACGTCCGTTCCTAATGCAGTGATTATCTTAAAGAAAAGATCAAAAGTCGGACTCAAAAAAGTTTGAATCACGACAATTATATCGACTCCTAACTGACCAAAAATTACATCACTCACTTTTTACACCTCAAAAAAAAGCCTCAACTCATGCTTTTAAAAACCTTGCTGAAAATATAAATCCATCCTTTTTTCGGATACCAGTAGAAATGCAATGGAGATAAAATCTTATGAAAATTAAAAATCTAGTTACCTATCACCCAATAGCAACTGCGGTGGGCTCATTCGCCACCCTATTTTTACTCCTTCTCATTGTCTTTATGGTCTTTACCCCCGCTACCAAGTCCATCGTGCTTTCAACAACAACTTCCGTCGACAATTCTGGACTCCTAGACTATCTCTTCCAAGATTTTTACAAAAAATCCTCGATTAGAATCAAAGTTGTGGCTGTCGGAACGGGACAAGCCCTTGAAAATGCTCGCAACGGGAACGCTGACTTCGTAATCGTACACGCCAAAACACTCGAAGAAAAATTCATTCAAGAAGGCTACGGCGTTCACCGCGTAGAATGGGCATACAACGAATTCTGGATTGTAGGACCTAAAAATGATCCCGCTAACATCACCGGATTAACTAATGCAACCGAAGCCTTTATTCGAATCTATAATTCGCGCTCGCTTTTCGTCTCACGCGGCGACAATTCTGGAACCCATGTACGAGAACAAGAAATCTGGAATACCACACACCTCCCCGTAAATGTAACCGACCCGAATTGGCTCACCCAAAATAAAGATTGGTACATTCAAAGCGGACAAGGTATGGGAAGCACTTTAATTCTTGCTAACCAAAAAAATGCCTACACCCTCACGGACATGGGAACATGGCTCTTTCAAAAAGAAAGTCTCTCAAATCTAAAAGTCCATGTCACCCATGACCCACAATTAAAAAACATTTACAGCGCTATTTTAGTCAACCCCGAGATCTATCCACATGTAAAGTTCAATGAAGCAAAAGAATTCGTTAAATGGCTCATCTCTGAGGAAGGACAACAACGAGTAGCCTCATACCGCGTCAATGGCGAACAACTATTTTTCCCTTATTTCGACCCCACAAAATTATCACCCGAAGAACGCAACTTTTGGGGCATTTAAAAGCATTCTTTTTCATCTTTTTTTGGTAACTCGTATTTATTTTGAAAAAATCTCGACGATAACATATTCAGCTCGTTATATTTGGCTATCTAATAGGTAAAATAAAAAACAAGAAATTATTGAAATTAAGGGGACATAAAAATGGAGCGAAACGACACATCCCTTTTACGTGTGCGAACACAACACCAATATTTATTTAACCAGATTATGCAGAGTAAACTATATCAATAATAAGGATGTGCATTCTTATGAACATAACGGAGGACATAGTGCTAAATACAGTTATTGACGTTCAGCCGGAACACATGTATGAGTTGCAAGCCGCGCCCGCCCGAATATTTGGCCTTTTAGTGTTGGAGTTAATCTGTAAGCGTGTTTTACTGCCCACTTATGGCTGTCAAGACTTTACCCCCGAAAAACACGGCTGTGATGT
>WAPZ01000123.1 GCA_015520535.1 Candidatus Heimdallarchaeota archaeon | reverse complement strand
CCTTCGATGGGCGCGGTGACGAACGCCTCCACCGCCTCGGGCGAAGCATTGGGCCAGGCGGTGTGCACCGACAGCCGCGGCAATTCCGCCTTCGGCGTCAGCTCCAGCGGCAACCGCCACGCGGACACAATTCCGGTGGCGACAATGACGAGCATTACCATGCTCACCGCCACCGGCCGGCGAATGAGGGATGTAAGAATGCGGGAAAACATGATTTACGAAAATATAGGAGGATAGGAAAAAAAGCAAGCAGCAAGAAACATCTTTTTTCGCGGCTGGCCCAAAATCGTTTTTCCGGGTCATTCCCGCGACCGTGTCCGCCTACCGGTGGAAGGCGGGCATGACAATTCTGGGACCCTTCATATTAGCCAGTTCTGGGAAACTTTATCCTGCGTTTCCCAACCACCTTCAAGGGGAGTTAATGCTGCTGGACTTTCCGGCCTGAATAGAAACTCGCAAGAAGGACCGGCCGAAAATTCAAGGCCGCATTGTATTAGAAGCCAAGGCTTATAATTTCCCTATAAAACAAAAAGCCAAAGCAATCCCATGAAAGGTTTCTTTCTTTTTTATCGGCCAAAGCGCACTTCGGGTAACGACGAGGCAATGACACGCATATCCAAGTCTCCTCTCCGAATGAGAACTGAAAGCACGATGTTTTCTTTTGGAGGTTATAGATAATGAATATTTTTATTGAGAAAAGCTGTAAATTAATATCAACACTACAGCTTTATGCACAAAGCAGCTTAATGCTACGCCTTATTCCCTAAGGACTGGCTGCTGTTCTAAAGATTTTTATTTGAGCTTCATCCCTGTCAATAAAAATAAAAGAATTCCTTATTTTTCCAACAAAGCGTAAGAAATGGGCTGTTTCATCCGAAATGGATCGACTGAGAAAGTACTTATAAGTCGCTTTACCAATTCCATTAAATTGTACCAAAACCCTTTTATCACGAATATAACAAAAGAATCTTCCCTGCTCAATAAACGCTCCCCAAAGCCAAACAGAAGGAAGTCTCTTCCTTTTACCTTTGAAATAATCGGTAACCTCTTCTCTTACGCTGGCAAGATCAAGCTCTATGCTTCTAACCAGGCGTCCATCGTTAGAAAAAACTTGAATCAACGGAAGTCGTTCAAAGAAAGCATAAACCGAATCCGACCAACAAACCACTTGAACTTGGCCGTACAAGAATTTCCTGGCCCTGGGCTTCTTAACCTTGTCATCAAACAAATCCCCAAATGCGGTAAGAATTTTTCCATGCATGTCGTATTTCAGAAAAAGCTTTTTGGTTTTTTCGTTAAAAGCTGATGCATACAAATAATTATTTGAGCAATCTAAGTCCCATATCGACAACGAAGTCTTAATAATACGACGAAAGGATCCATCCAGGCCATAAACCGAAATCTGATGGTTACCGGAGTCCCAACAATAAATTTCTTTAAGTTTTTTATTCACTGTTATTACAAATGGAGAGAGAAGCTCTCCGGGGCCAGACCCTTTTTTGCCTATTTTATTAAGAAATTTTCCATCAATAGAAAATACCTTGATACAATTATCCGATGCATCTGCAATATATAAAGTATTGTTATAAATAGCGAGATCATAGGGATAAACTAGATAATCATCAGCAATTTTACTTTCTCGACTGGGAAATGTATTTATTAAGTCCAGGTAGGCTCTTTCAAATTCTAACAATCCATTTAAACGCAAAACAAGAACTAGAGTTATCAATACCTTCATCTCCAAAATCCTCCCTAAACAAATAGTTTTACCGCGTGCATATAGTGTTTAAAAATGTAATTGCTTTATTTATCTCCTTGTCTGAAAATAAAGTAAATACAAAAGTACTGTCGTTGCGATTTATTACAGCAGCATTAAATTTTTCGACATTATTGAAAGCCATCCATTTATTTATAACTTTAATAAGATCTCTATCCAATTTTTCAAAATTTATTGATACGCCTCTTTCCACACTCAGGTTATACATAAAAGTTTTATCCCATTCGTCGAGGCTAATAAGATTGATTGATTTCCCCTGACTCTTTACGCATTGTTCCATTTTCTGATAGACATAAAAAGTCTTGCATCCAGAACAAAGTTCATTAGTTATAAAATACATCCCTTCATCCTTTTTTTGCCAGTAATCAGCAATTTTTTGTTTAATCATTAAAGTTTTAATTTTATTTCCTTGTAAAGTTAAGCCTGTTTTAACATTCAATGATGTATTCCTGTACCAATCAAGAAGTGACTGGGCTTTTACAAGCGTCCCATATTTATCATAGGTTAAGACTAAGTTTTGATGTCTTTGTATGTTAAATTTTTCAGTAATCTTTTCCCAGTCAGAGAAAATTACCAATTCAATGTTTTCGGCATTTAAACAATTAGTCAAATACTCATCATATTGCTGTCTCTTAT
>WAPZ01000122.1 GCA_015520535.1 Candidatus Heimdallarchaeota archaeon | reverse complement strand
GATTAAAGTTATATGTTTGATTATCTATACAGTTAAATGTTATTTTAATTAAAATTAAAGATTTATGAAACCTCCATGATTGATTTTAAACACACAAGGGGATGATTATCTTAGCAACTCACCAAACCACAGAGCCATGAAAAAGGAAATAACATTTGATCAGGTCATAGACCGGGGTTGCGGTATTGATGTGCACAAGAGCGTGATAGTAGCAACAATCAGGGGTGTAGGCATTAAGGAGTCTACAAAGACTTTCAGTGGATTTACTGAATCGATAGAAGAAATGCGCAGTTGGTTAAAAGAAGAAAAGATTACCCATGTGGCCATGGAAAGTACCGGAGTATACTGGAAGCCCATCTTTAATATTCTGGAAGAAGATTTTGATATTATTCTGGTAAATGCCAGGCATATAAAAAACGTACCAGGACGCAAGACAGATAAAAAGGATAGCAAGTGGATAGCAAAACTTCTTTTGAGCGGCTTACTAAAAGGGAGTTTCATTCCCCCTAAACCAATCAGGGAGTTGCGCGATTTGACACGGTACCGCAAAAAAATAGTTGGTCAGGTAGCGGCCGAAAAGAACAGGTTGCAAAAAATACTGGAAGATGCCAACATAAAACTATCAAGTGTTGTGAGTAACATGAGTGGGGCCACGGCAACCAAAATCATCAATGCTATGATAGAGGGAGAGGAGAATATCGAAGAGTTGCTAAAATTCCGGCACGGAAAAATGCAGTCAAGCAAAGAAGACCTTGCGGCATCACTAAAGGGAAAACTTACCGATCACCATAAGTTTATGCTGACCACAATCAAAGAGTCAATTAAAGAAAAAGAAAGCCTGATAGAGAAATTAGATATTCGTATAGAAGAACATCTTAAGGCAAACGAACTAATACTTGACTCACAGTTGTTACAAACTATCCCAGGAGTTGGGGAAGATGCAGCCGCAGGGATATTGGCAGAAGTGGGCAACAACATGGATCAATTTCCAAATGAACAGCATTTGGCTTCATGGGCAGGCATGAGCCCGGGCAGTAACGAGAGCGCAGGTAAAAAAAAAGTAGCAGAATAACGCACGGAGATAAATTTTTAAAAATATTGCTGGTACAATGTGCATGGGCAGCAACACGAACAAAAAGTACATATTTAAGGAGTAAATACGATAGTCTGGTAGTAAGAAGAGGAAAAAAAAGAGCATTAATTGCAGTAGGACATAAGATCCTGATAGCCTCCTACTTCATACTTAAAGACAAAGTTGCCTACAAAGAATTGGGAAGTGATTTTTTACAAAACAGAAACTTGGACAAAAAGATAAACCGGCACCTTAAGCTCCTAAAAGAACTTGGTGTTGAACTAGAAATTAAGAAAAATGTTGCATAAAGGTCGTTTTTTACTGGAGGTTGAAACATCCTTGCAAAGAACAAGGAAACCCCGAATATGAAACTGACAACAAACGCTAAGCACACAAGAGTATTGCCATAGAGCATGAACATGAAAATTTGATTTACTTAGTGTTTTGCAACAAACTCTAAATTACTGAATATGAGTAAAGTATAAAATTATAAACACATGAAAAAGGTTCTTAGAGGATCAATCGCATTTCTTGTAGTTTTGTTTACATGTTAAATCTTTGTTTCAAATGCAGAACCGTGTTACAAAGCTGGGTATGGTGGTTTTAAAGATATTGGCGGCACCCAGGTTTTTGTTTGCCCGAGTGCGGGTACAACACCTTGTTTATATTTATCTGAATGTAATGAAGAATAGAATTTGGTGGTTTACCATTACAAATAAGTTTATCATCAAAAAAAGGCCTCTCCTAAGCAATTCTGGTGAGGTCTTTTAATAATTAGCATGAAAACAATACCATATTTTATTTTTATTGTCATAGGTTTAATTTCTTGTAGCAATGACGATTATGATAGGGAGAGTCAAAGTACATTGCCAGAATATAAGGCCATTCAATATGATTCTTTATCCGTAGATTATTTGGCAGGCCTTTTTGTATTTGCGGATGGATCCGGGAATGGGTTGTATTTAGGACTAGACTATTTGATGAATAAATCAATAGTAATTTTTGATGATTCAGGCGAAATCACCAACTCGTTCAATCGTACAGGCGAGGGGCCATGGTCTTTTGGCAACTATTTATTTGCATTAGGATTTTATAATGATTCAACCATATCGGTTTTATCTGAAAAGGGTGTTTATTTC
>WAPZ01000121.1 GCA_015520535.1 Candidatus Heimdallarchaeota archaeon | reverse complement strand
GATTAAAGTTGTTAAACACAGAAATATTAAAGCGCGAATCAAAAAAAATTTGAAGCTCTGACAAAAAAGAATGAATTCGCTTTTCTATTGAAAAATTAGCATTAGTCAATGTCTTAGTTTTTGTGCGTGTAAGGTAATCCGCTGGTACAAGACTCAAAGACTGAAATATCTTAAGACAAAATATTTGAAAGAGAAAAATGGCGATTAATTCTGTTTTTACTTTCTCTTCTGCCATGGTAAATTGAAGTTCTTCCAATTCGTCAAGCCAATAAAGAAATTGAGGAAGAAAATCAATCGCAGGTGATTTTTGGTGTTGTTGATTCTTTTTCTGTTTCGGCTTTGATGACACGTTTAACAACCCGGAATCATACTATCCACTTTTTTAATTGCTCATTCCATCGTACTGCTCAAATTTATCCTTTATAATTTTATAGGTATCTGGATGAAGCACCCAATTTCCGAGCTGTGGTGCCATTATGAATCCAAATTGCTCTTTAGTATGTTCGGCGCCAAGTGTATGGAAAAATTCATGTAAAAACACCAGTTTCATGGTATCATAACTATACTTTCGTTGAAGAAGGGAATTTTCATACCACCCGCCAAAAATACTCAGCATATTACCTGAAATATACGCATAACCGCCAATTTGTTCACCTATATTTTGTCGGCCACTCAGACCCGCTAAAAGATCAAATCCGTGATGCGCCCAATATGTTCCGGTATAGTCATAATTCCACTCAATACTCAAGTTTAACTGTTGTTTTGCAAGTGTCGGAAGTAAATCTAAAGCCATCTCTGCTGAAAAGTTTTCTGGGATGCTCCAATTTAATGGTAATGCGACATAGGTCACATTGAAAAAATCACCCACTTGATACGATAAATTTTCATAAACAAACGTTTGTTTTTCTAAAGAATCTAGAAAAATATTGACATCGCCATAATCAGAAAGAAAAAGTGCATCAACAAACGTCACCGCCAAAACTGCATGTTGATTTGGTAATAATTCTACACCTAACTCTTGCGACGTGGTAATGTTATACGATAACAACACATTTGATCCTTTCGTTATATTGAAAGAGAACCAGTCAAGCGTATATTTTGCATTTCTAGTTGTTTTATTTATGTTAAAAGCATAATAGGATTGTGACATGCTATCATATATAAACGGACCAATTTTTAACTGAATTATAACGAATTCTGCCGTTTCAAATCTTGGTACGGTCAAGTTTCGTTGGAATGGATTGAACCCCACTAATTTAGTTGGCCATTTGAAGGCTTTATTGAAGGCAACGGGCACATCAACTTGCATTTTTGTGATAATTTCCGCATTCATAACATCAAATTTGCTGAGATTTATCCACAAATACTTTTTCCATGGTTCTCCCTTTCTTACATAATTTTTACCATCGACAATTTTCCACCCACTAGCTGGTAAAGTCGGCGTTTTAAGTGTGATATTTTGGCTTATCACAAAGAAATCTTTATTGTCCACAGACACATTAAGGAAAAATTCAGCCGTTGATGGTAATACCGATATTTCAGGTAATTCATGCGCAATTATGAATGTTTTTTCTTCTTTTTCCAAAAAGACGTCAATATGAGAGAAGAAAGAAAAAGGAAAATCTGGTGATGTTACATTAAGTGCCACATTTTTCGTTTTAGATGATGGATTACGAACATTGATGCTAACATTAAGAAAATCACCGTCAACTACGGCATCGTTAAGAGTGATCGTCAATTTTTCATGTGATGGCTGCATCAAAAAAACAAACGCCGCAAACATACTAAGTACTAACGCCAATGCAAAAAATCCACCGATAAACACCGTTTTTTGTTGTTCTAAAATCGCCATTTTTAGCAACCCAAAATATTTATCCTTCAAAAATCCAATTCCAACTGGATAAAAAAATATTGACATATCTGCATTCGAACGCGGTTTATATAAAAAGTTGTGGTGAACAAAGACGCAAAAAAGCCTTCAGCTTGGAAATCTCACGTTAGTATTTAGAACAGCAACAACAGAAGACATTAGCGATATCTACACATTAGAAAAAATTTCTTTTGGTACTATTGCATTTGACAAGCACTTTATTCACTATATTCTTGACAATCCGCAAATTTATGCTAATTTTCTCATTCGAAAAAAGGACACAAATGAATTGATCGCCTTTCTTTCTTTAGAACAACGAGTAACTGCTATCGAGATTATAACAATTGAAGTTCATCCAAATTTCCGTAACAAAGGTATAGGAAATCTTTTATTAGAATTTACCCTCGAATTTGCAAAAAAACAGAAATCTCGTGCGGTTACTCTTCATGTTGAACATACAAACCAACCAGCGTTGACGTTATATAAAAAATTTGGCTTCGAGATTGAGGCGAAAATACCACATTATTACGGCAAAAATTGCGATGCTTATTTTATGATCAAAAAAATTTGAGCGTTCACTCAAAATGCGTGTGTTGTTTCTTTGCCAGAATTAAAGCTTTTTAAATATTGAATTTTATTTAAAAAATGTCCAAAAAAATCATTAGGGGAAAAAAATGACTGAATTTTCTGATATTGAAATTGCAGATGTAATTATTATTGGAGCGGGACCAGCAGGACTATCAGCTGGATTATATTGTGCGCGAGCAGGGTTAAAAACTGTAATTTTTGGTGATCCTTATTCTAGTCAGTTAGCACGTGCGGGAACCGTTGAGAACTTTCTCACATGGACGAAGCCAACCACCGGCATTCAAATTATTGAAAAGATGTTGGAACATGCCACTGAATGGGGTGCGATTCTGGTCGAAAAGATGATTAAACAAGTAGTTCGAGGCGAAAAAAACCTATTCCACGTATATGATTCTGAAGGAGTAGATACATGTGCTTATGCAGTCATTATAGCCTCAGGAACTAAACACAAAAAATTAGGCGTGAAGGGCGAAGAAGAATATTATGCTAAAGGTGTGGGATATTGTACCATTTGTGATGGACCCTTGTATAAAGGTGAACCGATTGCAATTGTTGGTTTTGGAGATGAAGCCGCACAAGCAGCGTTACGGATGGCTACCATTGCTTCAGAAGTGCACTTACTTGTAAATAAGCCCCGTCTTGGTTCTGATCCACAGTTACTTAAAGAAATTGAAAACACCGAAAATTTATTTTTGTACGAAGGAATAAAGCCCCTAGAAATAATAGGTGATAATGAAGCCGTGACTGGAATACGATTTTCTCAAAACAAGGTAGAAAAACAAATTGACGTCAAAGCTGTCTTTGTTGAAGTTGGCGTCTTACCATCAGCTGCGTTAGCATCAGATCTAGGTATAGAATTAACCGGACAATTTATCAAAGTGAATCGAGATCAATCAACCAACATACCGGGCGTATTTGCTGCAGGTGACATTACCGGCGGTATTGCACGGCAAGCTATCATTTCAGCTGGTGATGGTGCTCGAGCTGCAATCACAGCTATTGATTATATTAAAAAACTTGGAATAAGCACAACAAAACTAAAAACGACGCAATGGGGTTCGTCAAAGGTAACTGAGATGAAAACTGTCTCTATAACACCAGAAAGTAAAGAAAAAAACCCGTTGTATACCTATGTCCATGCGGATGAAGGATTTGCTGCAGGCTATAAACGATACAAGCCAAAAACAAATATTATCACTCAGATACGCGAATTATTACCCACTGCTGAATTGGTTGTGGTCAGTGCATATTGGTGCCCCGATTGCAGACGTAACGTCCCTAAAATGGCTAAAATTATTGAACATCTCCCCAATTGGAAAGTTCGTGTCCATGATCGTGATGAAGAAGGAATAAAAGAAAAATATGGCATTCGTAAAATCCCAACCTTTATTATAAGAGATGTCAGTGGCAAAGAGTTGGGAAGAATCATTGAAAATCCTATATCGCTGAGTTTGGAAGAAGATCTACTCAATATCATTCAAAACGCAGCGCAAAAATAAAAATCCACTTATTTCTCCTATTTTTTCAAAATCAAGATAACAATCCGTATTCACATGGGAAAAATCCCCATAATTCGTCTAAAAATGAAAAAAGTAAAATTGTATCCTTTACGGGTTGTAAATCTAACCTAATAATTATATATTATGCGAAAAATCCCTTTTAATTTTCTTTTTTAATGCGTCAAACATGGTATTCAAATTAGCTTAGCTTAATATCTCAAATGAAAGTCACCAATGAGATTAATAAGAATTTAATAGAGCGTTTATGTTAGAGTTAAAAAAACCAAACAAAAGAGTGGTGATAGGCATGACCACAGTTTTAGAGCAAGAACGTTCTGATATTTCAATTAGTTATGGAGGAAAAACCATTTCAAATTTTATTCCAAAATCAATGAATTTAAAGGTTTTAGATATTGAACCCTATACTCCGACGTTTACCAACATTGAAGAACGATTAAAAGAGGCATTAGAACACCCAGTCGGAATGGACATGTCCTTTAACGATTTTATCAAAGAGCACTATAAGGAAGGAAAAGACGTTATTTTTATTATTGACGACTATTCACGTCCCAATCGACATACTAAGATTTTATTACCATTGATGGAAAAATTTGCCAAAGAAGCTGGCGTTAAAGAAGAAGACATGAAAATATTAGTTGCGGCGGGTACACACCGGGCAACAACGGATAAAGAGCTGGAAAATAAAGCCTTAGGTCCTGAATTATATGCAAAATGGAAAGATAAAATTTATATGCACAATTCAAAAGATCCGGAGACAAATGTGGACACAGGTTATAAAACAAAACGTGGAACACCGGTTATTGTAGATAAAAGAGCCATAGAAGCCTCCGTAATCATACCTCTGGGCGATTTTGAATATCACTATTTTGCAGGTATAGCCGGAGGACCAAAACAAATTGTTCCTGGTATTGCCGGTGAGGAAACAGTACGTCAAAATCACCCACGAATGTTTGACTATGAACTTGGCTTTAAACCAGAATGTCGTTTAGGAAACATAAAAGGAAATCCAGTTATGGAAGACATTCGAGAAATTGTTGCCTATCTTAAAGAAAATCACCTCAATATTTTCGCAGTTGAAGTGATTGAACATAACAAGGAAATTGTATGGCTTGAAGCGGGTGACATTCTCACGCTTCACGATATGTCAGCTGAACCATTGAAAAAACTTCGCGAAATTGAGGTCGACAAGCCAGCGGATTTAGTGATTGTTGATGCAGGACCAAATGTTGGCGTTAATCTCTATCAATCAGGAAAAGCCATCCATGCCGGATGGAACGCTGTTAGAAAAGATGGAAAAGGAACAATATTAGTGATTGCACAATGTCCAGACGGCGTTGGTAGCAAAGGATTCGAAGAATCCATGAAAAGTGTGGTCGGAAAAGATTATGATGAAGCGCTTCGATATATTATTGATCATTACTGCTCTGTTGATACCTTTGTCATTGGAAATCAAAAGCCCGTTGACCTCTTTAGAATTCTTAAAACCGTCAAAGGCGTCTATATTCTTTCCGACATGGACCCAAACGAATTGGAAACGGTATATCGACTCAAAAACATCAAAAAGTCACCGGATCAAGATCCACAAGAAGCCTTACGTGAATTTTTGGAGCAATATCATCAAGAAAACCCCAATGCCACTGTATACTTCCTTGGAGACGCTAGTTATCTAGTACGACCAAAATAAAAGAAAGTTTTTTCCTTTTTTTAAAAATCTTTAACTTTTTTGTTCAATTAAAAAACAATTAAAAGAGTTTTTTAGCAAAAAATTAAGATTTAAAAAACTATTTTACGTACGATCCGATGTAATGACTTTAATACCTTTCCTTTCGGCCTTAAGCCGATCTTCCGGCGTTATATAAAGGGTAATAATAATTCGTTTTGTGACTTTAATTCCTTCTTGCTTTTCAGCTAACCGAATAGTCTTTTCGAAACGACGTATATCATGACTATCTATCCGCGATTTTACTTCAATCGCCACACATTCGCTATCATGCATATAAATATCAAGATCTGTTACTTCACCGGGTTCTACAACTTCACCATCCGGATCTAACACTACCAAACGGCGTATTGATTCCGGTTTAATTCCTTCTAAAGACAATGCTTCACGAAAGACATCACGAAAGATATCTTCTAAGCGAAGACCATATCGAGTCGAAACCGCAGCAACGTCCCGTCGTAGGGCATGAAAGGCTGTCATCATCTCCTCAAAACGCTTGTCCACAGCCTCAAAACGCCGATTCATCTCCGCTATCAATGCCTCAAAGCGCCGATCCATCTCCTCAAAACGCTTGTCCACAGCCTCAAAACGCCGATTCATATCAATACGAAGTTGCTTTATTTCTTGTAACATGTCATGAATAATCTTGAGGAGTGATGGCTCCCCTTCCTTGCTATAATCACGTAAAAGAATTTCCTGAAGTTGTCGACGCATCTCAGGGTTTTGCTCTAATTCATTAATTAAACGTTCCAATAATGAATTACTTTGTGTCATTTCGTTGCCAACACTCCCACATGCCAAAGAGTAGTTACTGACACCTTCAATGAAACTACTCTTCCTCATCTATAAAAATCTATCCTCAGCCTCTTATAAAGTCACCAAAGTCACTAAAGAAAAGATTTTCAGTGCTATTTGGAATAGATTGTAAAGAAGTAGTCTTCGAGGGATGGTTCTGGAAGATAGAAATCATCGATCGAACTAAGCGATTCGAGTCGGTCTATCAGTTCTTTAACAGGATAATTAAAGAATATAATGACGCGATCTTCCATAGTTTGACCAATTTTTGCCTTTAGTGATTCAGCTAATTTTTGTGGGTTTATTAAAGATGAGGTATCACGTAGTTTTATAATGGCTTTTCGTGGCATTGCAGCTAATAACTCATCGACCTTTCCTGAGGCAACAATGTTTCCTTCTTTAATGATGGTGACTTTTTCCGCAATTTCTTGAATTTCTGTTAATATGTGGCTGGAAATAAAAGCGGTTCCACCGCGTTTAATATATTCTTGCAAATATTTTACAAATTCTAATTGCATTAAGGGATCTAATCCGCTAGTTGGTTCGTCAGCAATAAGAAGTGCGGGATCATGCATTAACGCTTGTACAATAGCGACTTTTTGGCGATTTCCTCGACTTAGTTCACCTGTTTTCTTGTGTAATTCAACATCAAAGCGCTCAATTAATTCATCCTTATAAGGAGCGGAACCACGAAGCCGTTCTATAAAATCCAGATAATCTTTGACTGTATAGTGTTCGTACAGTCCGTAATCAGACGGTAAATATCCAATCAAATTTTTGGCTTCTTTAGTCCCTGCTTTGTGCCCAAATATATAAGCGATACCGGAAGTGGGCTGCAAAATCCCGACTAAAATACGAATCGTAGTCGTTTTCCCAGCGCCATTCGGGCCTAAAAAACCGTGGATTTCACCTTTTTTCACGGTAAAACTGATATTTTCGACTCCACGCGTTTTACCATAATACTTTGTGAGATTTGCCACCTTAATTGCAATCTCATCGTGTATATTCTCATGTTCACGTTCAGACATTTTTTTCACACAATCAATTTTATTTTTGATGCGGATTCACCATTTACTCCTTATTTTTCGGTAGTACTAACATTGTTGGGATTTGTTGATGGAGTTGTGGTTTTATATTCATGCACATACATCCATTTGTATTTAAGAGACGCAAGATAGAGGATAATGACGGATATTATAGCTAATATACCATGAATAATGACGCCATAATTGTTTGCTGTAAGGGAGCCCTCTAGAATGATGGGAACAGGATCATAAAGCCCAAATACCATTGTAACATACCATACATCCAACGATTCAACCATTTTTCCCACAACAAATCCAAAAAACAGCAAAAAAAGAGCCAGTCGAGCTATTTTCACCCCATGTTCTTGAATTAAAAGACCAAGAGAAAGTAAAAATGATAACAAAAAGATATATAACGGAAGGACTGCAAGAACTGCAAGAATTTCATTTGTAGTATATTTCATCTTTCCTATGACTATTTCAGATAAAATCAGCCAAAAGACCATTTGAAGAACAAAAATAATCATCTCTAACATAGCAGCGCTAAAACGCTCCATTGTTACTCGTCTAGGGTTGACTGGAAAAGACGCCATAATTTCGCCCGTCATCGTAGCAGTATCTTTTCTGATGATTTTTCCCACCCAGTAAAAAACTAGGGGAACAAAAAAGAACCAATGATTGCCAATGGCCTGCGTGACGGTGAACCATACGTAAGGATAGTCAATAAGATTATGTCCATACGTGAAGAGTCTCATTAATGGTGTTTTTCCAAAACCTTGAATGGTTAGTTTTAACGTCTCCTCATTACCGGGATAAAACAGTAGTTGGAATGGCCAAATAAGGACAATTCCCCAGAATACGGCAAAAAATACGCGTTTTTCGGAATAGATAAAGTCAGCTGCAAAAGGAAATTTTTTTTCAAACAGTCTCGCCCAAAAAGTAAAAATGCTATTACGATCGGAAGATCCTTTTTTAATAAAAGTGGACAGATAAAGATTTCGGATTTTTCTTTTTGAAAAAAGAGAAACTCTTGGAAAAAGTGGTGGATTTTTGATTAAGTCCCGCTTCAGAAAAAGTACAAAGGACAATACTAATACGATTACACAAAAAATGGCTAATTTAACACCGATCTCTTCGGGAATTTTATTTTCAAGCAACGCACTATTTGGATCAAACCACGAAAGCAGATTATAATCATTTACTTCTTTTAAATTTTCTTGGACACGACTTAACGCTTGTACCGCATATAGTAATAATCCAAATAGCATAGTAATTTGTAATCCCTTTCCTGTATCGCCAGACAACGAACCGATAGCCATTCCAAAGACGATAGCAGTAAATGTATAAAAGAATCCCCACAAAGAAAGCAAGACTACACGTTCGAAGGGGATAGTTTTCCCAAACCACGGAATTAATAATAGAATGCTGTTAAGAAGAAATAAACTGGTTGTAACTATGAGTCCTTCTATTAATCGAGCTACATGTAAAGTCGTACGTCTCATTGGTAAACTAAATAGAATTTCGCCATAATACTTGTCAACAGAACGTAACATAAGGCGGACTCCAGTCATCATGCCAAATACAAAATATACCGGCGCCATAATGACATATAAAAGCGTCATCCATAATATATAATCCGGATTTTTGCCGCCAATATTTCCTAAAAAGGCTTTAAAAATATCCTCATTTTGAAAAAGATCGAAAATTCTTTTGATCGCATCTTCACCGGGATAGATTGTAACGGCTAATATTAGATATCCCAGGATCACAGACACCCATGCTGCATACCACAGCCAGTCATCCCTTATTTCTGTCCAAATTAAGTCAACTAAGCCGAGAACTTTGCCCATTATATCCATCTCCTCTATAAAAAAAGCGCTTTACTCAATTGATAAATATTACTTTAGAGTTAATTTTCAAAGTGAGTTCATTAAAAAACGGAAAAAAGATGAAAAGTATTAAAAAGTTGTTTTTACGAAGATTTAGAACAAGTCAACAGCGTTTTTTATTTGGATGGTTGAACAAGAGCTTTGTTAAGAATTTCTACGGGATGGTAAATTGGTTTATCAGCAAGTTGTCGCATTTGAGTGTTACACGTTGGACAATCAGTGACACCATATTGAATCTGTTCATTGTTAAGTTCTTTCCCTAATGCCGAGCCAATTTTAAGTGATTTGTCAAATTTTTGCTTTTTATATCCCCAGCTGCCGGCGATTCCACAGCATGCTTGTGTGATATCTTTGACTGGATTATTGGGGATTCTTGAAAGTAAGGTAATCGAGGCGGTTTTTGCAGTTGGTTGGGTCTTTAAATGGCATGGTGTATGATAACCGCCGATGCCAAGTTCCTTTTCGATTTCTTTAAACTGTAGTTTGGTAATGATACCTTCTTCTTCGAGTTTGAGCAAATATTCACTGAAGTGATAGACATGGTCAGCAAATTCTTTGGCTTCTGGAGTTTTGAGAACCAGATGCGGGTATTCTTGTCGGAGCATGAGTCCACATGAGGAACAGGTAACTAATACATCATATCCCTCCTTAATGAGAGGTAAAAAGGCGTCAATGTTCTTTTTAGCGACCTTTCTGGTAGCGTCCACGCGGCCGTATGCGAGTTTAGGTGTTCCACAGCATGCTTGTGGTGGGACAACCACTTCAATGCCTAATTTAGTGAATAATTCGACAAAGGCTTTTCCGATATCGGGTTTGTTATAGTTTGCAAAGCAACCGTGGAAATAGGCGACTTTTTTGATGGGCTTTTCTTTTTCGGTTTTTGTCTTTGAAGTGCCATTTTTGTGGTTTTTCTTGTACCACTTACGGAAAGTGGTTCGTTGAAATTCGGGTAATTTTCGTTTTCGATGAATGCCAATGGTTTTTTCCATCAAGAAACGATTGGGTGGTATTTTCATCATCCAGTTAGAGAGTGGGCTGAATTTACAGCTGAGACTTCCTAATTTGTCAAAGTTGCTTAATACAAAGTCTTGAAGTCGAATTCTATTTTTGGATAACCATTGTGCTTTTCCTTCAATAACGACGGCTGCAGTATTTACATTAGACGGACATTCGACAAAACAGTTTGTACAGCCAAAACAATAATCCCATACTTCTTTGAATTCTTTTGAATAGATGGCATCAGCCGGTAGCTCCCCACTCAACCATGAGCGCCATAAATTATTTTTTGCTTTTGGAGAGGCTCTTTCATCGCGATCTGCCTTGTAACTAGGACACATACTTATGAAAGAGTCGAACGTGGGTGTTGTACATCGAGAACATCCGTGACATGTTTCAACTTCTAAAATAAACTCTTCGGGTGACCACGCTAAGATTGGGGAGATTGTATTTTTAATTTGATACTGTGGTCCATACCGGAGTTGATCCATGGCAATCGTGCCATCAGCATTGACTTTGATTCCGGGGTTCATGAGATTTAAGGGATCTACTAATTCTTTAATTTCAACAAATAGCTCATAAATTGGACCATATGTTTCTTTTACAAAGCGACTTCGAACTCTTCCATCACCATGTTCTGCTGCAAACACGCCACCTAGTTTTTTAACGACTTTAAAGGCATCATCCTGAATACCAATTAATGCTTTAATATCAGCTTCGCTTTTCATGTCGACAAACGGACGTAAATGTAATAATCCTTTTC
>WAPZ01000120.1 GCA_015520535.1 Candidatus Heimdallarchaeota archaeon | reverse complement strand
GTATTATACTTTTCTTTACATACTTTATCACGTAAATTTCTTAATCCATTGTAACTAAAATTGTGTCCTCCATATTTTTCAACCATTGTTTGCAAGGCTTTTTCTCGGAACTCTTTAACTTCACCCGGATTTGAAACATTATATCTTCGTTGAAAAGATGCTTTCCTTAGTTCATCAACAGGAGGTGAGTTTATTTGATGTTTTCGTAAGTAACGTCTAATTGTATTTTCAGTAACACCAAGAAGTGCGGCAATTTCTACAATAGAGAATTTTTCATTACAGTGTTTATTTTCTAGCCACTGTTTATCTTCTAAAAATTTTTTAACATTATCTGGAATTGTACGAGGCATTATTCATAAGAATCTTTCATTATGTCACGTCTATACCATGTGACAGCAATGGCATTCCATGGATGTAAACTTTCTTGATGTTCGGTTACTACACAAAAGTCTTCAATTTTTCCTTCTTCAATCCATTCTTTGAGGGCACGATACATTATTCGCACAGCATCTTCGGAGAATAGTAAATGAGCACCATTTAATTCTGCAAAAGCTTGTTCATCCCTTCTTTTTACAACAATCTGTACTTCTGTTGGAATATTTTCACGGTGAAGTTCTACAAGATCTTCGATCCATACCATGTGTTGATCAGGATCAAACTGAACTGTAGTTGTCATTACACTTCTTTGACTGTGAGCGTTTGCTGCAGCTTTACGTTTTGATTTAGCATCATGTGCCAATTCGTAACTGCACGGACATGTGCTTGAATAAACATATTTAATTGTTAGATAAAATTTGTAAGGTTTCTCTATATTTGCTGAATAATATCTTCCTTCAAGTGCAACATCGTAAGCAATGTGACCTTCAAATTTCCGTTTGCTAATTTTTTCACCGTTGGGCAAAACGTCATAATTTTCTTCTTCGATGTCTTTTTCTGTCAAAGGCATTCTTGTTCTTAGTGCCGGTTGTGTCCACGGATACTTAAATCGTAATTTACAGTAAGCATTATTTACTCCTTGTCTTTCGGCCATTTCTTTTAATGCACCTTTAATACCTTCAATCGTTAAATGGTCTTTAATTGTCTCGTGCATTACAAGATATAATCTGCTGAGATTAAGTCCTTTAACATTTGGATCATCTAAACTGCAATAGAGTGAAGCACGAGATTGTAAAACCTGAACGTCACCGTTTCTTCTTAAAACTTTAATTGGCAGATCGACGGGGGCAATTCCTACCTTTTGTAATGGAACTCGTGCACCAGGTATTACAGGATCTATTTGTGGATCTGGCAGTTCTTCGTCTAGCGGATAGAAATCTTCATCGTACCAAAAGATTTCGTCTTTTATTTTTCTTTCGTAATCACGAATACCTTTGTTTTTCATTTAGCCTCCTTTGTCTTCTTTCGAACTATTTCTGTAGCTGTTTTTTCGAGATGATTCTTCTGTTGACATTCTATAATTTTATGTATGATTTCACTAATATAAAGATATCTAAATGTTAAATCTTTTTCTTTGACAAAAACGACGTATGGAAGATTTTGTTGAGGTTTGAATCCAACAAGAAACGGATCAAAAATATATTTAACAATTGTTTCTGTTGACGGATGGGATTTTTCAGCCTTTATTACATTAGAATATAATTCTGGAAAAACATAGCTTACACCATATATGTCACTATATAACGTAAACAACTCTTTGTCTTTGTCGTTTGGTGTTAATACATGACAATATTTTTGTAAAAACATTTCTAATACAGCGTTAACACTGTGATTATAATGTTTATTGATTCCTCTTACACCGTCGTTGATATCATTTGAAACAAACCCTCCAGATAAGTGAAAAATTAATGTATATTGATTAGCATCAATCAGTCGCTGAGCATAATCATCTATCCAATCAGACAACTCATTCCTTTTCCCTAATGTAAACATTGTATATGTAAGAAGATCAAGCATTGAACGTTCAGTAATTACAATGGGGTTGTCAAGTGTTTCAAAATCATCTACTTTCTTTCTTGTGAAGATTTCTTCCTGAAACTTTATTGCTAAATCAGGATTATCATCGAGATCATTAAGTGTAATATTCCATTCTTTAAGAATTGATCGTGAAGTTTTTCTCCCAACGAAACCAACATTAGAATACTTGAATGCGGTTTTTAAGTGGTCGAGAATTGTAGTTTTTCCAGAACCTTGAGCTCCGGAAATTGCAATATGAATCTGTTCCATTTTATGTCCTCCGATAGACAAATAGTTATTTGATTTTTACTGGTTGATTATACCATAGATTTATTAG
>WAPZ01000119.1 GCA_015520535.1 Candidatus Heimdallarchaeota archaeon | reverse complement strand
GTTATGGAATATCCCCGCTAAATCATTTTTTACCGCAAATATAACGGATACTGAAACAATAGATAAAAATTCAGATGTGGAAGCAAACGAGCTTTCTAATTTGAACTTTTCATTTGACGTGGACCTAAAAAAACTACCAGAAATAATTAAAAAGATCTCGAAAGGTTTTCTAGGAATTGATACCTTCAAAATAGGAGCTAGTGCACAGACAGTCAACCAAGATATCTTTAAATTTTCATTAAAATTTAGTTTGGGGACAACAAGTGATA
Source organism: Candidatus Heimdallarchaeota archaeon (assembly GCA_015520535.1). Classification (GTDB taxonomy): domain Archaea; phylum Asgardarchaeota; class Heimdallarchaeia; order Hodarchaeales; family S146-22; genus S146-22. The sequence goes on along the minus strand of WAPZ01000119.1, from coordinate 20,851 downwards.
ATAATAATACAGATCGAAAAAGTAAACAGTTTACCGGCTCATTAAACTTGGAGCTCGAATTCAAGCTTCCAGAATTCAAATTGATCAAAGCATCGGGCCAAGTAGATCTCAACCTTGAAATCACGATATGGGGAATTGATACCGACTTTCTTTTAGGTAAACTGGCTGCAGTAGCCGGTAATATACCTATCATTGGTAAAATCATTGACTATTTGAGAATTATTAAGCTTAAAGCCGGTATAATTCTGGGATTTTTAGGATCAGGTTCATTAGAAATGGCACTTAACGGCTCTTCAGGTGATGAGATCGACATAACTGGTGGAATTGACTTAGAAGCATATCTAAGAATTGGATTGCTTGAAGCTGGCATAAAAATCGAAACTAGTTGGTTTGACTTTGAGGTAAATATAAAAGAGTACTTTGATCTCGAAATCCGTCCTTATTTCAAATTAAAATTGCGATTTAATCCGTTTGCCGTTTTAATGGACCTCGGTATAGCGCATTCATTTAAACTGGCAATATCATCTGTTGTGCCTTGGTTTGATGATTATGTCTCCGAAGGGGATCTTTTCGGTTTAAAAGATATCGTTCTTTATAATTCCTCTGATGGGGGAGTAAAAAATCCGACAATCACCGGTCCTTCTTTAGAGAGTGTAATAAATGAAAACCCATATGTTGACAATGGCGGTAGTGCATCTGATGCATCCGATACTGAAGATGTATTAAATAATGAAACATTCTATATTGGTGATTTAACTGTTGATGCTGCTAAATCACAGCTGATGGTAAGTGGAGCATTGGATTATAGAACCATCGACAACGATTGGTATTATTTCTTCATTGACAAGGACAAATTAGTTGAAAAGAATAAAAATATTGTGATTACACCAGTGCCAATGGGATATGTGGACTCAAATCCGCTTGCTGCTCCCTTTAGATTAACTGTTTTGACTGACAATGACGACCAGTATAGTATTGTATTACCAGAAACACCGGGAGAAATTACTGGTGACTATCCACAAATTGTATTGACACCTGCGGATTACGGTAATACTCAATACTTACGAATAGGGATACAAAGCGATATACCCGCTTCATTTGACGATTTTCGCCACTATTTAGTTTTTATTCGAGCCGTTGACTCATAACGACATAGAAGCGAGGAAAAGTCCAGCAAAGAGAAGTAAAGGTGAAATGTAATTGAAAATTGAAAGTAAGCGTTTTAAATGGACTAAGAGAATCTCAAAACAGGCAAAATATCTTCTTATTCTTTTTTTCTTAATCATGTTCCTAAGCAGCCCAATTGCGGCAATAAACTCGACACAGGATATTCTTCAAGCGTGGCAGAACTCACCGATCATTAAAAAATCCATAGTACACCGTTCACTCCAAAATCCCATTGTAATTTTTTATGATCAATCTGATCCTAATGCGACTGAGACAGCGACTGCATTATCATTAACTTTAGACTATTTATATGATCCTATAATTCTAAAGAATGTGAATTCACTGGAAGCATTACAAAAGAACTGGCAGCATTATAAAGCTGCTACCGTATGGATTTATGTCTTTCAAAGCGACACATCAGCTATTTATATTGGAGAAGATGCTATTAGTTGGGATCGCTTTGCTTTTTGGCTAAGGTTATACAGTTTTAAGCCACAAATTTTAACATTGGGTAATTCCTACATGTTAGACGAATATTTGGCTGATCTTCCAAGTGATTTTTCCGAAAATATCCGTTACAGCCGTAGTGAAGTGCTTGACTCGCAAGTTGCCTATTTTTATGTGCTCTGGGAGCTTGCCGCGGTATTTGAGCAATTTGGAACTGATGAATACCAGGATATGGCACAAGATTTACAAAGAATTTCATTAAAATATCTGGAATCAGACTTTCAAAGTTTATTTTCACGAACGATCGAACCACAGAAAACATTAGGCAAAACAGACATTAATAAAAAAGAACAATTTGTGCAATCCTTTAAAGCGGAACATCCCGAAAGATTACAGGCACTCTACAGCAAAAAGGCCTTGTCCAAGCTTTCATCCAGTGAAAAACCGACTGTTTTTGTTTTCAATAACAATAAAAATCAAGGCTCGCAAAACGTAGTAGACGCCTTATCCTTCAAAGAAGGAACCATACGAACCTTAGGAGAAACTAAATATTTGGATATAGCTGAAATACCAAAAAAATCGGGACAACAAGGTCCTATTGGGAAGGTTTTAGACCTTTTATTAGGACTATTTTCTCAAAAAATTGGTGATAAGCTTGGAATAAAGGAAGACTCGGTTCAAGAAATCACGTCCATTTTGAACGAGTTATTGAAATTAATTGGAATGAAGGAAGGAAAATTTGATACGGCCGGTGTTCTAAAATCAACATTTAAAGTCTTAGCTGATAAGTTCCCCGCTATGAAAAAGTATGAGAAGTATGTGCTTATTGCAATTGAAGCCTTTTTTGCCTTTCAAGAAAAAGATTATGGGAAAATAGCGGATTTGATAGTGGAGTTGGCGGATGCGTTAATTCCCAACAATGCCACGTATCGGGACACTCTTCTTACTGTACTAGATTTTTCGGCAGAGGCTGTCAATTCCGCGTTAAAATCCGATGACTTCCTTCAAGGTTTATTACGATTTTTTATCAAAAAGTTTACTGTAGAAGTGGCATATCAATTCTTTAACAATACATTGGCAAGTTTTAATGTGACTCAGAATCAAATAGAGCGATCCGCACACCTTTTTGCATCTACCTTTGGGATTGGAACTGATTTTCTGTTAAATCTAAATATCACAGAAATTTTTCACGAAACGTTACCAAATTATATTGTTGACGTTCTAAATTCCATATTGGAAGGACTTTTTGGCGGGAATTCTAGTACATTAGCCCTTTCGGAGAATAATACTGCTGCTACAAGTATTACTATCTCCAGCAATGATGACTCCAACAAAGTGAGCAAATTATCAACATACGATGTAGCCGTGCGTCCAGAACTTTTACGATTGGTTAAAACACTTGGTGCAACCATTACTGGAATTTTTGGAGCTACATTAAAGTTTAAATTGCCGCTTTCGGTTATTATTTCACTTATTGTCGAAGGACTGCTGCCACCGGTCATCTATCCTAAATTGTCATCCAATGTAAATGCAGAAGAATCTGCACTTCAAGGGGCAGCTACCAAGCCACGTACGGTTGCCAACAACTTTACCAATGAAATACTACCCGAACTTTCTAGTTTTGTCGAAGAAAAACGTCCGTCATTGTATAGCAATAGAAAAGATCTTCCTTTAATTCTTGACGATGCCATTGATAAGTATCTAGGTGCATATTTATCATTCGAAGTTAGATTACTGCTTCGAGATCTGATTATTTTAATAGTAGCAATGCAAAATGAAAACTTAAAAATTTCAACGGGCGTACCAACCATTTCAACCATTTTAGATCGAGCCTTAAATATTATTGATGATTATTTTGTTGAAGGAGCAGAAGAACAACGACGTTTTAGAGATATTGTTAACCAAACTATTATGACAGGCTTATTTGTCGCAACTTATTTGTCGCAAGAAAATTCTAAAATGCGAAACGTTTTAGAACGCTTATTGGCAGGTTCACATGAAAAATTTGATGAGAAATATGGCGATAAAGCGCATATATTGATTCAACAAACCGTGAATTTAATTCGTGCGGTGTTGCCAAATTCAAGTTTTACAGAATTAATCGACAACTATTATGACGAAATTGTCAGTTTTGTTCAACTTGGATGGACTATTTACAAAATTGTGTCCGAAAATGAACAATTTTCATGGAAAGGCGTTCTACAAGCGATATATGCTACAGCCACGGCTGTAATTCCACGTATTGTTCCCCAAATTAATACGACTTCATATCTTATAATTCTTCAAGGCTTATTTCCACGGTTTTTTGCTGAGTTTTTCGGTGAAACTAGAAAAGCACCCACCCCACAAGAAGTGGTTACTACGCTTAAAAGCGCCTTGACCACACCGCCTTGGAACTTAGACCCAAGTGACACGAAAGTTCAAATAGCACTCGAATTGATAGATCTTTTAGTCAGCTTAAGAGATGTTTATGACGACGGTATGACTTGGATAATCAATAAGCTCAAAGAATGGTTGGCAGCAAAAACTGAAAAGCTCATTGATCAATTATTGGACAAGCTTGACAATATCATAAAAAAAGCCCTAGACATCTTACACTGGGAAGGTGAATATAATTTAGAATTAGGCGCTTTTAGCCTTTTCAGCATTAAGTTTGAATTAGGTTTGGATCTTGGACTGACAATTGACCGTGATCGGGTGCATCAATTCATTCAAGATATTTTCTTTAATGCTAAGCAAGTATTTAAAGGAACACCGGCAGCATTTCTAGTTCGGATTATTAAATTCATCCGTTTCACGCCTCAATTCTATGGCTCATTAGAGATCGGTGATTTTGGCTCCGGAAAAAATTCATTCTTTAATTTCCTTTTAGAGAGTCTCGGATTGGAAGTATCATTTTCGGGCGGAGCGTCGTTTAAAATTGAACTATTTAGCCTTCAAGATGCAATTTTTGCGATTACACACTTCTTTAAAGTGGCGGAATGGTCATTTAAATTTTCGCTTTCTATAGGAAAAACCTTTACGTTGTTTGACTTCCTCACAGCGGGCGTTGGTGGCGGAGCACTCAACAAAGTCGCCGAATTTATTGGTTTAGATAGTATCACCATAACAATTCAATTCACCATAGGAATTGAAGTAAGCAAAAGGGCGGCAACGGCAACGGAACCAGAAATTGCCACCTTTGAATTAATCATTGGCATTACTGTGACATTGCGTGTGGGTTTTGACCTCGCGATTGCCACTCTCGAATTAAGTCTGTCCGTGGCAATCACACTCACATTTTTCCAAGACTTATCACAACCGGCTCCAATGCGTATTTTCTTAGATCTTCTGCTTAAAATCAAAGTCAAAGTCAATTTACTTGGTGTAGCAGCTGATATTGAGTTTATGTGGCACCCAATCGATAACCTAGAGTTAACAAATGGTAAAGAAGTTGAGGATGCTAAAATGGGTCCCGACGCTGATATGGATGGCCTTTCTGACCAATATGAAGCTACCATCCCCGGTTTGGATGCTAATTCTAATGACACTGACGGTGATGGACTTACCGACAGATTTGAATCCCAATTCGCCAATACTGATCCAACTAAACCTGATACTGATGACGATGGACTCAATGACTTCATGGAATTTAAGGTCACACATACGAATCCGCGTGTAACTGATACTGACAATGATGGGCTAACAGACTATGAAGAAGTAGCCATTTATGGGACGAATCCACTCAGCCAAGATACTGATAAGGACGGACTAACCGATACATTTGAAATTAATCATGCTTGGGACATTTCATTAGTCACGCCTTCTGTCACCAGTGTAATCATTGGAGGACAGAGTTATAATGACCGAACTGACCCCTTAAATCCCGATACGGATAATGATGGATTATTGGACGGACAAGAAGGTGAGTTTGGTCCCAATTATGCAGATAATAAGCTCTATAATGGTTCAACAGATCAAAATAATGCTACTTTAATTTTCAATAATGGATATACTCATCCGTTGGACAATGACACGGACGATGATGGACAAGGTCTTCAATTATGGAATGGTACTGTTGTGATTTTCAAAGATTGGCCATACAAAATGACGGATGGTGAAGAAGTCCAAGGAATTAGTGTTCCCTTCATTAATGCAACCACCGGTGAAGTAGAGCTTAAAATAGTCCGTACAAATCCTGTAAATCCTGACACTGACGGTGATACGGGAGCTGACAACCGAGATCCACCTCCATCGAATCTCTTTCTTAATAGTGATGGTTATGAATTATCTCTCAATCCGCCGTCAAATCCTACGGATGGTGACACAGATAATGACGGATTAATTGACGGATTAGAAGGGACATTGCGTTATGATTCCAATCATACGTATTATAATAATCCTGACACTGACGGTGACGGCTTAGGTGACTTACAAGAGCTTCTCATGGGAACTGACCCAAGAAATCCCGATTCTGACAAGGATTTAATTGCAGACGGGCAAGAAGTCTACAAATTTGGAACAGATCCCTTTATCAATGATACCGATGGTGATGGGTTATTAGACGGTGAAGAAACTTTCTTTTATCATACCAATCCACACGCTGCCGATACCGACGGTGACGGAATAATTGATGGGCGAGAGGCAAATACCTATTTCACTGATCCCGTTGATGAAGATACTGACAATGACGGATTAACAGATCTAGAAGAGATTGCGTATTATCATACCAATCCATTTGAAAGTGATACTGATCAAGACGGTCTCCTAGACGGTGAAGAACTGGAGATATATCATACAGATCCGCTTCTTTGGGATACTGACAACGATACTATCTGGTATTTAGATGAAAACGGTAATATAACCTTTAGTATGAGTGACGGTGATGAAATAAAATATGGAACTGACAACACGAATCCTGATACCGATGGTGATGGCATTAGCGATGGTTGGGAACTGTACTTAGCATCTGGAAAAGTACCGACCTATCGAATGGTCAATTTAAGTGCTGTTAACAATGATACCGATCAAGATGGTCTTTTAGATGGATCTGAATTAGTAATTGTCAACAGCAGTTCAATTATTTACCCATATATAGCGTTTAACATTTTCTTGCCTTTTAAAACGGCTCCAGATTCAGCAGATACCGATCAAGACGGCTTGACAGATTATGAAGAAGTTATGAGTATCTCTGTCTCGCGCTTGCGGAATCCGTCGGTAATTGCGTCTACCACAACTGAAATCACTAATTCTTCAGGTGAGGTAATCGGAACAGAAATTCAATATTATTTAGGAACCGATCCTTCACAAAAAGATACCGATAATGACTCTCTAAGTGACTATAATGAAGTTATTTATCATGGTACTGACCCTACAACAGCCGATACTGATGGAGACGGTTTAAAAGACAATCAAGAATACACTCTTGTCACCACGTTAGAAGAGGTTCCAAATGGAGTGCTCGTTGAATACAATATAACTGATCCAAATGCTGTTATTTACCAGACTGATGCGTTAAATCCAGATACGGACGGTGATTTACTTCCTGACGGCATTGAAATAGACATGACACAATATGTATGGACGACAAATAACACACCAATAGCTCAAGTATCAGAAAACTCCACAAATACCTACCTACAATCCGATCCTTTTAATGCGGACCAAAACAATAACAGTATTATTGACGGGTTAGAATTTGATGGAGACTACGATGGACTACCTGATGGACATGAATTCTTTAACGGTACGGTTTTATTATACCTAAAAAACAAAAATGTAGCACCAAATGCCACCCTTCTTATAGATCCGGCACCGGTCACCTTAGCACAAGGTGGACCAAGAAACCCCGATTCGGACAGAGACGGAGTCATTGATGGCTTAGAGGTCTATCAATACCAAACCAATGTATCAAACTATGACTCTGACGGAGATAGCTGGTCCGATGGATTGGAAATTTTAATTGGAACAGATCCATTAAACAGAACAGATAATGAGACGGTATTTACTAAGATTGGTGCCTATGTGAATAGCTCATTACTAATTCTTTCACCTTCTCCGCAAGGCTATGAAGAAAGCAATGCAATTCCAATCATTGCTAAATCATTTGGCAGTCTACAATTTACGGAGGCTTGGTATCGCTGGCGAAAGGTAAATTCTCAAAGTTGGTCAGAAAATCAAAGCCTTCTGTTTAATGAAAAATTACGACAATGGGAAGATTTTAGAACCACACCCTGGACTAAAGGTAAATATATTCTGGAAGTCTATGGACGTGACACAAACGGCAATCTCAGAGTTTCCAAGGTGAAATTTTCAGTTGGTTTATTTGAAGGGAACATTCTACCATTTGTGCCACTTATGATGCTCTTTTTTGTAGGTGGCGTACTAACTACCGTTTCAGTCGCATACATTCTTAACCAACCGCGTTTTTCACTAATTTTCAAAAAAATTGCCAGTATAGTTCAACTGTCTCAAAAAAAGTACAGAATTACCATCAAAAAACAAGGAGAACAAACAACCACAGCTGAAGATGAAGACAAAAGGACTGATAGTTAAGAAAAAGGGATGTATTAATAATGAGAGTAAAAACACAAAAAATAAGTAAAATAATAATTGTTTTTTCCTTTATTTTTCTGTTAACGTATAGTTTTGGTGTACAATCCCAAATAACGGATTCATACTTCAATGAGAACGCAGATACAATCAATAAAAGCCTTGAAAACCTGTACGCTTCAGCTAGCAATAAAGATCTTTTCAAACAAATTGCAAAGGGGAAGTCAGATGTGTCTACACTTGCATCTACAAATAGTCTCCCCTCGCTAAGTTCACAAGCCACCGATGCCAATGAACTAAGTAATAATAAAGGAAACACCATAGATTCGGCATTGGATATTGGTAAAATTTTTAAAAATCGAGAAGGGGATTATCAGAAGGTTTGGGAACCATGGTTATCTAAAGCAGCGATTCGTAGCATGGTTGCTTCACCGGATGGTAACTGGATTGCGGTTGGCGGTGGATACTTGTTTGATAATGAAGTACATATCTATCGATGGAACATTGACAATAAAACGTATGACCATGTGTGGGATTCCGGGGACCAAATCATTACGTCAGATGTTGTAGCATTGGCAATCGGAGATACCGACAATAATAAGCTTGTGGAAATTGCAGCAGCTAGTCAAGACGGACATGTATATGTATTTGAACAACGCCATTTATATGATCCTATAACGAATACCGAAAGTATGTTCGACTTAGTATGGAAAAGCCCCGCCTTTGGCCCAATTTGGGGCGTTTCTATTGATGATGTTGATAAAGACTTTCTACCAGATCTTATTTTTGGAAGTCGAGATGGAAATGTCTATTGGTATGAATATTTAGAACATTCTGGGTATCCGTTCAGTTCAGATCATTGGATTGATTATCGCCAAGTATTCCGCTATAACGTTGGTGCACCAGTTACATCATTGAATTCTGGGGACGTAGACGGTGATGGCTTACCCGAAGTTTTTGTTGGATTAACAAATGGCACAGTACTCATTTTGGAAAATGCCGGAGTAGTAATTCCAATTAATGGGCAACCTTATCCCTTAACACAAGATAATGTCTACCGGAAAGTTTACTCTACGGAAAATCTCATGTGGAATCCCATTTATCAGTTAACTGTAGGCGATCTTGATGAAAATCCGTTTGATGATGAAGTTGCTTTTATTGCTCAGGGACAAGGTGCATATTCCTTAGATTATTCGACGACCAATGGTTATTTTATCAATAAATTGACACGACTATTCGAAACATGGGAAACCAGCGGAGCATACCCCTTAGATCACTGGGTAGATTGGATGATTAATTCAAGTGGCAATGTGTATTCAAAATATGGGGCCACCACATATTCAGAACCATATGACTATCCGCCAACACTCCAACCGCCGTATCCTTATAACACCAGTATCGCACAATCCGCTGATGGGAAAATGACTACCTTTGACGCCACCGGTGGTACAGCTTCGGCAATTGTAGACTTTGGAAAGGATGAAGAAGCAACTGGCGATGGAAGAGTTGCGACCCAATTAAATACCTACGGATATGAGCTTATTTTGTACTTTGACGATACCAACATCCTAAATCCCGATCAGTTCTCTATAGAAGCCTCAAACGATTTAAGTAGTTGGTACACTATCCCCAAAACTTCGTTTAAGACTACAGGTGATGTGGGGACTCATAGTCTGCTCTATATCGATCTTGATCCTTTTCTTGCTACATACAAGTTAGAGAAAATCCGCTATCTTCGCCTCACGTTTACTGAGGGGGTCTATAACTTAGATGCAATCTTTACCACAACAGTATATCGTCCTTTGGATACAGCTACCGCAATTACAATTGCTTCTTTAGATTTAGACTATGCAAAATCACTTGATGGAATTAATGAACCCCAAAAAGTAATTGTTGGAACCGTTGATGGACGGTTGTATGCCTTCAACTATAATGATACGGTGGAACGTTTAGAGCAAATCTGGGGTTCATATGAAAATGAAAGTTTTAGCCTTAAAAATAATATTTGGGCAATGACAGAGGTCAAATCAGTTGGTCGTCTTCCTACATGGCTTTACCGTCAAAATACTGCTGATATAATTGATTTAGGATCTGCTGCGTTTAATAACATGAAACTCATCGATTATAGTCTTGTTAATTTAGAAGGAAAAAGCCTTGCTATAGGAGAAAACGTTTTTGAAGGATTCCCACGAGAAATCGTTCTTAGTTTAAGCAACGTTTCATTGTTAGTGCTTAAAACCACCGATACTGAATCGTATTCCGCTAGTTCAACTATGACACAGCAATATTTCGGTGCAGTAAACACATATTATGCGGTACGTGGGTTTGATCGTCTTTCAATAGCATTTGCAAGTTTAAGCACCATTGATGACGCCAAAACAAAGCATTTTCGTAATCCCGCACCCTTTCCAGAATTCCTCTTAATTGGAGCTCAAAGCCTCTATGGTGGTAATGACATCGATCCAAGTGGTCCCAATACATATCTTCTAGATGTATGGAAGTCAAAAGGATTAAACGAGGCTTACGAAAGAAAATATAGTCTAATCGAGCATGAACTTAGTGGAAATCTCTATGATCTCCTCAGAAACGGTGAAAAACTCCCGTATCTTTCTCTCGTGGATGTTGATAATGACGGGCTCCAAGATATTATCCTCACGAATGGTAAAGTCTATTTAATAAGAAATTTAGGCGATGATACATGGTCATTAGATTTAAACTACTTTAAAGAAATTAATGATAAAGCAAACATAGAATATGGGAAATCACAATTAATTGACTTTGATCAAGATGGCGATAAGGATTTAGTAGTAAGCTTCTACACAAAAACCGGTATGACATACTGGGAAAACGTCGGAACGATAAAACACCCAATATGGCAAGAAAAACGGAAACTTTTCAGCAATTCAAAAGTAGCATCAAATTTTGCCGTCAATGGATACATGATGCCACAATTCATTTTCCAAACGAACAAAAAACAAGTAATAAGCTATATGATGACATTTAATAACAATACTAATAAACTAATGCGTTTTGAAGCTGATTATTCCCACCATAACAGCCTCCTAATTGGTGTCAACCCCAAGGTGATTTGGCTTGAATTTAATCTCAAAAAAGGAGCGGCCACCACCGATGGACAACTCTTAAACTTTGGCTATCATGTATTTCAGGTTTGGACGTCTGAGGAACAGCTACAAAAGTGGACAGCTACTATCAGTTATGGAGATCTTGATAATGATGGAAAAAACGAAATTATAATTGGTGATTTCGACAACAATGTATATGCATTCGAACATTTAAACAATAACACATATAAAAGGGCATTTAGGTCCCCGGACCTTATTCAATACCGTTTACAAGACAAATCACCCTATTATAACGAAAAATTCACGGGAATCAGTGGTTCCTTTTATCAACCACTCTGGAGTCATGTAACTGCGCTCATAGCAGGAGTTGATATGGATAATGACGGCTATCAGGAAATAGTTGCGGCGGCAGGGCTTTCTCTTTGGGTATTTGAAGCACAAAAACAAGATGACACCTATCGTCTTGTCTGGACCACAGACTTATATTACAATCTTTTTGGATATGTGTCTGCTAACATATTAGATGTGAGCGAAATTAGTGTGTTAGCAGCAGGAAACGATCTTGATCATAACGGACGTGGAGAATTTTTAGTAGCACTTGGACCGTTTATGCTCATTTTCGAGGCTGTACTTAATGATGAAGGAACTAATGCAATTGGATTTAAAGAGGTATTCTTAAAAAGTGATGAAATTCCTCAATCCTTCGGTCACTATTTCCTTCCAGGAAATCCATATTTAATGAAGTTCCGCGATGTGATCTTTGATCTCAGTCGTTTTACTTATACCATCAATACCATTGTAGTAGCCGATTTAAATCGGGACGGTTACACGGAAATTGTACTTGGTGGTGAAAATAAAACAGCATGGGGTCATGTTCATGGGTGGACCGCAATTTTAACCAATATTATGGGAACATTTCAATATAAAGGGCTTTTGGCGCCCAATCGAATGCTTTTCAATCCCATATATGATATAACAGTGGATGATCAAGATTACGACGGCAATGTTGAGTTAATTGTTGGTCACAGTAAGGGAATCGATATCTATGAATTCTATGCCTCACCACCATGTTTTGTCAATTGTAGCACGGGTTATGAATACCAGATCGTCAGTACGATAAGTAGTTCCCCAAACTATCCATATATCAGTAATGTACATCAAATGTGGGACTATGCTTCCACAGCTCAACAAATTAATGAAGCTGACACCGCACTGTTAGAGTTAGAAAGAGACAGCAATTATTTCAATGGAACACATGGTCTTCCAGCAGGGACCTTAATTCAACTAGCCGTAGATGCACGAACAGATAGACTATTTTGGCAAACTAGCCGCGATGGTGGAAAAACGTGGATAAATCACGGTTCAATCACCGACAGTTTCACGTATTCAACGTTGGGCTTCAATTATCCCCGACAAGTAGAAACACAACCAGATTTGGTTCAAGAAAATTATACTGGTTCTATCTACCTTACATGGAGAGCGGTATTGGCTAAAAATGGCGAAACTACTGTTGTAATTATGTTTGCGTACTTAAATACAATTGACCTTACATGGCAAGGCTTCAAAGCAGTAGCATCGACAACTATTCCCACGTATGGCCTTGTAGATAATCCAGCTAACCAATTATTGACGTCACCGGCGATTTGGATATATCCACATAATGTAGTAGGATTTAACTCGTTCTACTCAATATATGTTGTCTCTTTTGTAAACACTACAGATAATCAAATTTACATTTATCGTCGTTATATCAATTATATTGATTTTAACGCATACATTGATAAATGGATTTACATTGCCAACTTTACAGCAATTAACAGTGGTTACAATGCCACAACTAACGACTTTTTCGTTTATCAGCATGATGTTCGTTACAATAGGAAAACAGATGAAATTATCGTAGTTTTTTCTGGTATGCTTTATAAAGAAGAAAAACCTGATTATGACATTTGGGTGGCTACTTTCAAAGGAAATTTGACATATTGGGACAACTTGAGATTATTATCCATTAATAGGATTACCGTAGATGGCAGTGATGATATTTCACCGGATCTTTCCCAACTGTACACCGCCGATAAAACACCAATCGTGATATTCGAATCTCTTAATTCAGAAGGCACGGGTTCTATAAAAATGAGTTACCAAAAAAGAAATTCTCGTGAATGGAGAACCCCAGAAAAACTTGCGACGATTCCTAACTACATGGGATGGCTGGCAAGCGGGTCTTTTTACATTCCAATCTTCGTTTTCCCAGCAAATGCGTCGACAAATGCAAATGAAGTGCCTTTAATTCCCATTTCCAATGTTCGTTACAGAGCACCGTCAATCACCGGTCGTATAGCGGGTGGATTCACATATACTTTTGTCATTCACCAAGAATTCGAAAGTGGGACTGATGCTACAAAAAACGGAAAAACCCAACTGATACCGCGAAAAAATAACCTCACGGGGACGTATAAAACAAATGGTGCCACCTTAAAAAATGACCGTACCACACTTTCTGTCGGCAATTTTGTTTCTAACGGATGGCAAGCAGTAACTGACACGAGTTTTTCCACGTTCAGTGCAACAATTACTAATAATAATTTAGGTCCGAGTTTAGGAAGCAATTACAATGGTTTTAGCATTAATAGTCTTAGTACCCTAAGTTTCAACACCATTCAACCGCGTACGTCCAACCAGTTCACACTAAATACACTTTCTCCAATTTATAACACAGCAACTAATCTTGTGACGCAACCCCTTTCCGGTGGAGGCTTAGTATCGCCACTAAATCTCCCAACGACTATTAACTTGAACATACCAACCTTTGGTGATCTTGTGCTAGGATCAACGACTAACATCATGATCGGCACGAATCCAACCTCCGATTGGATCAATTATGATCTAATGCAAGCAAAAAATATAGCGGTAGGTGATTCAGATAGTGATGGTCGCCGTGAAGTGTTCGTTAGTTCATCAAATCAAGCGTTTTTATATGAAATTAGCAATAGCGGTGCTTTAAATTATACTGACCAAACGCCCTTACAATTTGCATTTTATATGCAAAAATGGAGTTCACCATTATATGAGCACCAAATTACTGACGTAGCTATTTTTGACGGAAATGGAAATCAATATCCCGAATTAATTGTGAGTACCAGATATGGAAATGTGTTTTCCTATGAACTCGCTAGTTCAGCGTTTGGGACTCCGTATTCAAATCAACAAATTCAATTACAACTTCAAGCAGCGTCACACACGTGGGCCGACCCGGCGCTAAACCGAACAAATAATAGAAATTCCGTAATTACAACGGCAGACTTTGACCTTGACGGTGTTCCAGAAGTGGTAGTGGGCGATTTTGAAAATAGCTCCTCTGGGCTCCATTTCGTGAAAGTTTATTCCCTTAATACCTCTACAAATGCAGAAACATTGTTTAATAATATTGTTTCGATTGTGGTGGGCGCAAGTCCCGTGGTTTCCCTTCAAACAGCGTTTGTAACTGGTGACAACGTTCCAGACATTGTTGCCCTTACCTCAGAAAAATTATACATTATTAACGGGACAAACTTTTTCGTTGTGGCTAAATTTGACATAAATTCTGATTTTCCGACTACCCCACCAATTTTACAGGTGCTCCCGAACCCCACGGCACCACAAACTTCCTTTATTCTAGTAGCTGCGAATGAGCTTTACTTTTTAGATGGAGCAAATCTTAACTGGACAAGACCTTTAGCGCCAAATACCGCAACTTCTGCGCAATTTGCTTTTATAACCTCGTCCGTGGTTCCTAACATCGTAGTGGCAACAAACATCTACCAATATTTGATTTATGATATAAATGGCAATAGTGAAACCGTAGCCAACTTTGCAAGCACAGTAGTTTCCGTAAGTGCTAATCTTGATAGTGACAGCAATGAAGAACTATTACTTGCTAGCTATGGGAGAATATATGCCTACGACTTCCCATACGGAAATTTAACTGCAATAGAACTTTGGAACAAAACGCTTAGCGAATTTACGGGACTTTCTTTCAACAATCAAGCTATGTTTTCTGGTTCCTATGACGAATTCCATACAACAAGCACGAATGTTGCTACAGACACTAAAACGTTAGCCTTCTTAATGACTAAACCGAATAGAACGTATTTAAACTTTGAAGATGCAACACCTCTAACAGTTGTGAGTAGCAATTACTCCAATGAAATTGTCTTTGAAAATGCAGCTTTTATAAACAAATCCGATGGCTTTGCTGGTATGGGTGGTTCCGGAGAAATCGCAATCTACAGTGCCTTTTATGTTATAGGAACGAGTGTTCGTTTAAGTATGCGAATTAACTTAACAAATCCCACTGAATATCTTCAATTCTTTCTTTATCCCGACGTAAATACGATAGGTGATAATGGAAACCTCAGTCTAATCATTAATTCCTATAGCAGTGATGACCAACTTTTAGGTAGCATTTTTGTCAAAGAAACAAACAAAACGATCCCAGTTCGGTTTATATCTAAATCTACACCAATAGATCATGTAATTATTACCATCTCAAAGGTACCACAATATCCAGTACGCTTTTTCATGGATGATTTTTACTTTGGTGATGCAGACGGAGCTACGTTACTAGCAATTGACAAAACCACCGGAAAATTTGCGTGGCAGTATACATTTTTTGGCGAATCGGCACTCGATGTTGTTCAACAACCCTCTCATCAAGCAGAAAACTCAGTGAACCAAAATGTGTTAGTTTTAGTTGACGCACCCGCATTTAAAGATCGGTTAATGTCGAAAAGCACAAGCACAGCCTTTCCACACGATGCACCATATGGAGCTTATGCCTTAAATAACAAGGGTGACCTTCAATGGTATCAAGCCGACCATGGACCTCAGACCGTATTCAATAGTTCTTTGTACAGTGTGACCCCCACTTTTGTGCCTATTGAAGCCACTGCGGGCAATAATTCTATACATATTCTGGCATTCGGCGTTACTGAGAAAGGAACTCTCGTTGCATTCAAAAATATGGGTAAAACAACCACTACAATCACACCAAACACGAAAGTATTTAGTCCAGACGCTAAGAATACATTAATTACAAGAATCGAGACCAAACACGCTATCACTTTCATTGAACGTGCCAATCTTGTAGGTGATACTCAAGCTAATGACTTTATTGTTGTTAATAGCCGAAATGACATCATAGCTTATAACGGTCTTACACAACAAACCGTATGGAAAACACGTGCCTTAACAACAGTTACTGCATTTGCTACTGGTGATTTAAATAACGATGGCGTAGATGACGTGGTATATGCACAAAAAGACAACCGATATTATGCGTTGGATGGACACACGGGCTTAATTTTGTGGTGGGGAGTCATTCCCAGTCATAAAGCCACACATCTTGTGATAAAAGATTTTGACAATGATGGAACGACCGAAATTATCGCGGCGGGGATTCTTGGCAAATGGCGCGGATTCACAATGGCTTTAGATAGCCAAGGAACTATAGGCAAAGTAACCATACTCAAAGAGTTTACAATTAATCAGCCGGTGACGGATTTAAAACTCATTGATTATAGTAGTACTTCAAATGAGCGGAATTCAATTGCAATTTTCATGCAAAAGAAAGGTGTATATGTGTTGGATTTTGGAACACGTGCCACAAATACGTTTATCTCTGTAAGTCGATTTTTCGCCAGTGAAGCACTTGATTGGGCTGTTGGAAACTTCTTTGGTAATGACGGCATTGATGACTTTATAGTTGCACGATTAAATAAGACACACGTTAACCTAAAACTCACGAAAGAGTTAGTTGTAGCTGGCTATCAAGGGGATCCAAACCAGTTATTTTTATATCCAATCCACGAGCAAAAACTTCAATCAACTTTGACCCGTGATATCACCTTTGATGATACCTCATTCAAATCCTTGGCACTCAAAATTGGACGAATGGATGCCTTTAACATCGACAATACCGGAAATGATGAAGTACTTGTTCAAACCATGGGTGCTTCTGTCTTTACAATAAATATTTCGACTACCACGGCTTGGGACATACTCTCTTATGAAGATTCGAATGCTTTGCATAAATTTAATGGACGTACAATTCCCTTAGGAAGTATTGACACAAACGGAAACGGATACCCAGAAGTTATCATTAGTAACGGTCATTTACTTTATGGAATTGAATTTGGTAACTCATTGACCACCATCAACATTGCATGGATAACTTTTTCACCAAGCTTAGCTTCCATAACAACATATGACTTTATCGACATCATGCAAAGCAACACACCCTACTTAGTGGCAGGTGACTTCAGTGGCAGTGTCTTTATTCTTAATCTCTACGAATCACAAAATATACCGCCACAAATTGTTCTTAAAACTGCAGTTTCTACATCTGTACAACAAAATGCCAACCAAGTACTTATTACCGCTGAAACCGAAAAAAGACACATTTTTTTCAATTCAAGGACAAAAACAAAATTCTCTCCCACTTTCTCTGAACAATCTCACTCTGTAACCCATCAAATATCCACACCACTATCGTCATTTCTTATTTTGCTTTCTTTTCTTTTATTTATCAAAATACAAACGTTACAACCGAAAAAAAAGCATAAATCTATGCGCTCCTCCCTTGTGTACAACAATTTCTATATTACAGCAAAAGATAGAGGGATTTTGAACAGCAACGGTTTCTATAATAGTTCAAGGAGGTTTTAATGAATGCAAAATCATGGAAACACACGAAAAAGAAATGTATCAAGTAAAAGAGGGAAAAAAATGAAAAGTATGCAATCCTTTGTTGTAATAACTAGCACTTGGTTAGGCATTTTAGTTCTAATAAGCTTATTCACTGCTCCACAGATGCAAAACATAACCCCCAATAATTTTTTAATTACCCCGATAACCGTGGCCTCTGGTTATACACCTGATAGCTATGAGCCAAATGATGATTTTAACACAGTAGCTACTTCTTCCACAATTCAACCCAAATTTAATGATGTAATTACCAATTTGACATTAAATACGACAGATACAGACTACTATTCCTTTGAATTCACGGAATCGTATCCAACGTTTTATTTTGACTTGTTAATTGCGTATAATGCCTCACATACTGCGGTGGGGTTAAATGTAACGCTTTATCATTATTTTTATAACGTCACGTTAGGTAGCTATACCTATAATGTCATCAGTAACACCACAAAAACGGTTGACCATCCTCTAAAAACCGGCTGGAGCGTTACCTCATTCCTTAACCCAATAAAACTCATTGGCCTTCCCATAACAACGTCATATTATATAATCGGTATTGAGTTAGATCAACAGACAAAAAACACTTTTGGAAGCGATACGCTAGAATATGAACTTACAACAATATATGACGATCTTACGTCAATACTTAAAGAAACCAACGATTTTGATCACGCCACGGAACTGTTGCCCGGCTACTATGATGAATTTGCCACACTTCTTAACGCCACCGTGGATAGTGTTTGGGTTCCGCAACCACGAAATCCCGAAACTCCATTAGATAATCAATTTATGGATATATTTACCCTTCTTTTGTTTAAAAATAATATAGTTAATATTAATTTGGATTACTATTGGAACGTTGCTTGGATAAACTCACCTAATTATGATAATCTAACCTTAGAAGTCTATTTTCCAAACCGAACGCTCTTTACCTATGAAATCGGGAGAAATTTTTCAACAAGAAAACTCACACTAGAATTTACCGCACCAGAAAGTGGTTATTATTATCTTGTCGTTAATTCTTCCATTTACCCATTTGAAACTGTAACCATAAACAAGAATTATCTTGGTTTATTGCCTTATAATCTTAATTGGACTCAACAAGAAGTTACAGATAACGGCATAATGAATAATGATGATCCTACTAATGGTACATGGATATCAAACAATCCGTTTGAACGAGCAGGGCTTCACATTTCCAAAAAGGATGTTGATTGGTATCGTATTAATGCGACAGATTTCCAAACTATCACAATAACAGCTGACTTTTTCCACAGTCTTAGTGATATAAATCTCTATTTGTTCTCCGACATCACTAATTACCCAAACATCGAGCCATATTTGGTCGGAATGAGTGAAACTACACAAAATACGGAAT
Organism: Candidatus Heimdallarchaeota archaeon; assembly: GCA_015520535.1. Classification (GTDB taxonomy): domain Archaea; phylum Asgardarchaeota; class Heimdallarchaeia; order Hodarchaeales; family S146-22; genus S146-22. The sequence goes on along the minus strand of WAPZ01000119.1, from coordinate 1,504 downwards.
TAATCGAATACGAAGTCTTTTCAAACACGTCAAGCATTCAAACCTTTTATTTGAAGGTCAATAGTACTAATAACGATGAACCGCGATATTATAACCTCTCAATATTGGTACAAGATCCGGATGACATTTATGAAGATAATGACGATCAACAAAGTGCAAAACTACTTTTAACAGAAAATAAAACCTATTCCGATCTTTTCTTACGGAAAAATGATAATGATTACTTTTTCTTGACGTTAATTGCAGGGGATTCTTTACAAGCAACCATAACCTTTGATGAAAGTTTGGGTCCGCTTAACATAGAAATACGTGATGCCGACTTCAAAAAAATTGCCGAAACTGAAGGTGTCGGTGGGTTTAAAGAGCTGTCTTATGTGGCAACCGAAAATAGTGTGATTTTCTTAGGCATTGTTGGTGATTTTGCCAGTTTTACGACCACGGGCATTCCTTATAGTTTGACGATTACAGTCTATCAAAGTGATGACCGCTTTGAATCAAACAACAATCAAAATAATGCCAAAGCTACTGGTGAAGGAATCTTTAAAGACTTAATTCTTCGTACCGGTGATGAAGATTGGTATTACGTCTATCTCCTTGCCGGTGAAACGTTGTGGATCAATGTGACATTTGATGCCGCTGCCGGTGATATCGATCTCTACACCTATGATTCGGGACTTCAATTAATGAATAAAAGCATTCAAAACATAAACACGGGCAATGAAATGATTAACCTTACAGTAACTAACAGTGGCATTTATTATATCCGATTACAATTGTGGGAAGGAACTTCCATTGGATACACCCTTCAAATACAATACAATGAAAGTGATGATCCATACGAAGACAATGATAATCTTTCCCAAGCTACTAATTGGGACAGTATAAATGCTTCCACAACGGCATCTCTTGCTACTTTTAAATCTCGACCTGGTGACGCTGACTTTTACAAGATTTTTCTTGAAAATACTGAGGGAATCATTGCTACTGCCACCCTTAATACTACACAAGGAAATCTCACACTTCGCCTTTATGATGCCAACGGCAACCTACTCGCAGAAAGTAATACCACCACGTTTCAATTAACAGAAATTATCAATAGTACGGGCTTTTACTACTTAGAAGTATTACAATTTGAAGGTGTAGCAACCAATTACACCCTTAACATAACAATCGGACTGGCTGAAACTCTCTTTCCTTCTGGTAACCTGAATACCATTCCTTACACTCTTCCAACTAGTGAGGCAATTACTCCTATCTGGGCGCTTGATCCCATTCTTGTCGGTGGCATTGTATTTCTTAGTGGCGGCTCTGCTGTTGGCGCAGCATCTTTCATCGCCTATAAAAAAGGAAAATTACAAGGTCTTTCTGAAAAAATCAAAAGTAAAATAAGGATAAAAAAAGGAAATGATGAAGAAACATAGCGTGAAACAAACAAAATTCTCTTGCCGCAAAAACCATTCGATTTTTCTTTCTATCAATATCAATCTTCTTTTTTTCTTTAAAG
>WAPZ01000118.1 GCA_015520535.1 Candidatus Heimdallarchaeota archaeon | reverse complement strand
GAGACAAGCAAGGAATCAAAGCCACTTTCAAAGCAATTAATTCTAAAAAAGATGTGTTCCGCCAAAAACAACTAAAAAATCTAGTTACTGATTACAGAACTGTTAAAAAAATCTGTTTTTTAATTAGAAATTTGGGTCTCTGATTTAATCTGGTCTTCTAATTGCATCCATGTATTTTGGGCATTATCCATGATTTTTTCTTCATTTAAGGTTAATGGTTTTTTCGCAATCATTATAGGTTTACCATTAATTATAAGGTCGGTACAATCATGACCTGTCGCAGAAAATACGAGATGTGAAAGGATACGGTGTTCATTGATGGGATATAAATGTGGTTTCCGAAAATTAATGAGAGTCATATCAGCAAATGCGTATTGTTGCAGTCCTGTATTCGGTAGATAGGATTTACGGAACGTGACGCTGGCCATTTGGAAAATATCCTTTACTGTGATCATACTTGGATCCCATCGATCGAAACTAATCAAAAGACTGGCAAATTTCATTTCTTGAAGAATATCTAGTACATTATTTGAAGCGGGACCATCCGTTCCCAACATAACATTAACACCATTTTTTAATAGCTCAGGTATTGGAGGTACGCCACCATAAGCTAATTTTTGTGCACTTACGGGACAATACACAAATCCATTTCGATGTTCACCTAAAAGTCGTACTTCTCGGTCCGTAATCCATACTCCATGGACAAAAAAGGTTTTGTGATAATTAAGAAACCCAAAACTATTAAGCCATTCGATTGGTGGTTTTCCATACCTATCTTCTGATTTAAGAACGTCATCACGCGTTTCACTGACATGAATCATGAGAAATGCATTGTTTTTTTGTGCCAGCTCCAATGATTTTTGAAGATCTTCTTGAGGCACCGTTACAGGACTATGTGGGGCAATTGCTGGTAATAGTAATTCCGATGTCCTAGCAAGTTGTATCGTTTTTTTAGCTTGTTCAAACAAAAATTCGTTTCCACCCTGTTGAACAAATTCTTCTCCAAGGATTGTGCTGCCCAAAATAGCACGGAGTCCCGCTTTAACGGAAATTTCTGCAACAACATCTTGATGAAAGTAAAAATCGGCAAATAACCCAATTCCATTTTTTATCATCTCTAATATAGCGAGCTCAGCACCAATTTTGCAGACCGTTCTATCAAAATAATTTTCCGCTTTCCAAATCTCTGAAAGCCAATCCCAGAGTCGACGATCATCGCAATAGCCACGTAAAAGCGTCATTGGAGTATGTGTGTGTGCATTAATGAATGCTGGAACTACAAGCTTCCATTTAGCATCTATTTCATATTCTGGTGCTGGTAAGGTCGTTTTTTTTCCTATTTCTGTAATAATATTGTCTTCAATGATGATGGAAGAATTTTTATAGATTTTGAGCGAATTATCTATAATATACCCCGCGTTTTTTATTATTATATCCGACATCGGTCCACGAACTTCCATCTAATCGTTTTTTCTTTGTTAAAAACTGTTTTATTCGCTTTCACAACAACAAAAGAAGCAAAATAAGTCATATAAAATCGCGTCTGACAAAATATTCTTTGATATACATACAAATATAAAAATTGCGTTTCAAATGGTTGGTTTTAGACTAAAAAAAATGAGAAAAGGCGTAATTTGATATAACGCTAAGTCATTCTTGCTAGTTTTTTATTTAATCGTAACACGGCTTTAGGATTCTACTACGATCATGGTAAGTGTGCTTCGGACATTTTCCTTGCGACGAATCTTTGTTGTGATGATTTCTTTCAAACGATCCATATCAGGGGCTTCGACTTTGCAAATAATGTCATATACGCCGTAGACTACATAGGCTTCTATAACGCCATCTGTTTCTAAGAGTTCCTTTAACAATTCATCTTCCGAGCCAATTTCAGCATTAACTAAAACATATGCTAGTGGCATTTTCTTATCACGACTCCGTTTTCTTGTCCGTGTAATAAATCATCGATAGGTTATTCTTTAGAGACTTTTAAAATTTTTCGTTTTTTGTGCAAAAATATTTGTATAATGTACTTTTGCTCCTAGATTAAAAAGATTTTCTTTTAGTTCGAGGTGATATTTAATGACTTAATCACCAGTCCCGGACTTTCAGTACCAAATTCGCGGAGAACATCTGAAGAAACTGCTTCTATGTTGAATAGCACCTCAAAAATATTGCCAGCAATCATTGTTTCTTTAAGTGGATGCACTATTTCGCCATTTTTGATTAACCATCCTTCTTCGATTCGTGTTGAGAATTGTGGCGTCCGATCAAAACTTCCATAAAATTCGGAGTCAATAAGAATGCCTTCTTTGATATCTTCTATTAGATGGTCAAGTTTTCCATCTGTTCCCGGTTGTATTTGGATATTATGAATACTTGGATATGGCAAGCTTGAATACCCATCACGTGAGGCATTTCCGGTGTTTTCTAAATTAAGAAGCGAAGCAGATTTATGATCTGTAAAATAGGAGTTCAGAATTCCTTCCTTAATGAGCCATGTTTTATGGGTTGCCACTCCTTCATCGTCAAAGGATGCTACTGCCGGTGAGTCGGGATCATGGGGATTATCTAATATATTTAATTTGTCTGTAGCGATTTTTTCTTCTAATTTATCTTGGAAAAAAGCCTCTTTATGATAAATTCGCATGGCATTGGCACCTAAGCTTAAAATTCGTCTTAATGAATTGCGTGTAGATCTATACCGCGCAATAACAGTATACGTTCCCGTTTTAACTTTTTTTGCGCCTAATAACTGAAGAGCTTTTTTCGCGGAACCTTTAGCGGGGTTTTCAACTTGAAATTTGTTAAGTGTGACTGCTTGTGCATAGTCAAACCCAGTAGCTACATCGGTATCGGATTTTTTTAAAACCACACTAAAGTAAGCATCAACTAATGTTCCACGGTCAGTTTGCTGAATTCCGCAACTATTCATTATCAATCGTTCACTAAATGTCATTGTGAGTTGTCCAGAAACTATTGGCGGAACAGGAAAGTCGTAATTGTCAATTACGGATTTTCCAGTTGAAAATATCTCAACCATTGTTTCAACATCGTTTTCTGCTATATTTTTATCAAAAGGAACAGTTATTTTAGGATACGTGGTAGAAGGTTCTGGTAACGCCACATTTGTGGGATCTTCTGGAACAACGTGCGCAAATTTTAAGGCTTTTTTTGCGGTTGTCGCAACTTTATCGGCATCAAAAGAGTTTGTTGCGGCGAATCCCAACTTTTTTCCAATATATACACGTACACCGATGCCATTCATGGCTTTTGACTTTGCTTCTTTTATAATTCCTTGTTCCATGCGTAAATTTGTTTGAAAACCTTGTAGTGCATAAAATTCAACATCTGAGGCTCCATGTTTTGTTAACTCTGCAATTTGTTTTTTTAATATTGAATCGATCTTTTTAATTTCATTCATTTTAAATCCATCACTAGTTTTTGGTGATTTAATGAATATGTTTATCTTCCACCAATTACAAGATCTTTTACGGCTAAATGTGGTCCGCCAGCGGAAACAGGTACATATTGTCCTTGTTTGCCACAAGTGCCGGGAAATGCTCCGGGATTCAGATCTTTTCCAACGCCAACGGTTTTTTGAAGAACTTGCAAAATAGTTCCCGTAAGACTTACATTGGAAAACATTTTTCCGAGTTCACCATTTTTAATGAGATATCCATGTTGTGCGGTGAAAAGAAATTGTCCTTTTGATGGGATAACGTACCCTCCTTGTGAATGCACCAAATAAACACCATCTTTTACCATTTCCAATAATTCTTCGAAAGATAACTCTCCATTTCCAACATAGGTATTTCCCATACGAACGAGTGGCATTGCGTTATATGAAATGGCACGTGCCGAACCATTCGGTTTTGCACCCATCTTAGTTGCAGTAGTTATCGAGTGGAGAAATCCCACTAACGTTCCATTTTTGACAATTTCTCTATTTTCTGTCGGCGTACCTTCAGAGTCAATGGGATAGCTCCCGCGTAAACTGGGTATTGTCGGATCGTCATAGACAGAAATTTCATCCACACCCACTTTGGTGCCGATTTTGCCCTCTAAAATGCTTTCTTTTGCCAAAACACTATCTGCTTCAGAAGCATGGCCAAAGGCTTCATGAATGTAGACTCCTACAATGGAAGGGTCTAAGAGCGTGTCAAATTTACCGCTGGGTGGAAGATCTGTGTTAAGAAGTTTAACAGCAGTTTTTCCAATCTCTTCCGCAAGATCGTTAGTGTTTACGTCATTAAATGCTTCAAATCCCGTTGATTTGGAATATATTTTTGAAGCTCTTTGGTAATTTGTCTCTTCACGTGCTAATGCACTGATACCCAATGTTACTAAACTAGTCCACTTCTTAGTATGAGTATTGTTTGTATTGAAGACTTCTTCATAGAAAATGGTGTCAGAATACGACGCAGTGCTTGATTTAATTCGATCCGACACGCGAATTGACTTTTCAGCTTCTTTTGCGAGTTTTAATTTTTCAGCAATGTCGATTTCATCAGGTCTTTGCTTTGCAGTTAATTCTGCTACTTTCTTAAACGAATATGTGTGATCAATTTCATCAAGGATTTCCTTGTTTTTGTTTGTCGAGGAGTTATATGCAGCTTTTGCAAGTTTTAATGCGATCTGAAAGGTTTTCTGAATTTCTTTTTTTGATAAGATGGTAGTGGCTGAAAACCCCCAAAATCCACCCCATAAAACGCGAATTCCAACGCCAATGTATTCTGATTCCCCAGCCAAGTCCAATTTCCCATTTTTAAAACTTAATGTGGTGCCAAAAGAGGAAGTCATTCTAATGTCGGCAAAATAGTTGCTTTTGCGGGGAATTTCGTCAAATAAAAACTCATATTCTTCTAACATTCCGATTTTTCTCCATTTGACTTTTACTTTTCGTAAACTCTAATCAAAATAGGATAAAAAAACATTGTTGTCTAAGCAAAAAAATGTTAGTTAAATAAATGAAAAGAAAAGCGATGTTTAATTAAAAAACAAACTTTATAAGCCAAACTCTGATGGGCGTTCTTTTCTTAATTTAAGAAGCTCTTGTAATTTTTCTTTGACTTTTTTTCGCCGTTCTTCGATGCCTTCTCGTTCATAAATCTCATACGCACGCTGTAAATAGTCTACAGCTGCTTTTGGCTTAATTTTCATCATGCTTAGACCCCGGAAATAATAAGCATGTGCTTGAATGATGGGGCGTGGTTCACGACCCTTTCTAAATTCTGAGGATGCGCGTTCTAAAAAGTCCGCTTTTTCAAAAGCCGAATCAACTGCGGCAGCACGCTGAACATAGCTTCGTGCACGTGCTCGTGCTGCTTCGCGTGTTAAACCAATCGATTCATATAATGCTGCAGCTGACTCATAAAGGCGAGCGGATTCCAAAAAATTACCCTCTCGGGCGCGTTTCATGGCTAACATTTCTTGTATTTTGGCTTGTTCTTTTCGCGCCAGTTTTGCCTCTTCCTGAGCTTGTTCCGACTCAGAATCTAGAGCATCCGAACTTGTTGTTCCAATACTACCTTTAATTGATTTAGAAAAATTTGCATTAGCCTTTCCAAAGGCTTTCGAACTTTCTAAAAGTTTATTTTCGCGTTTGTATTTCATGCCTTCGCAGAGATAATAATATCCTAGGGATCTTAACGCATTGGTAGTCTCATTAATGCTTTTGAAAAGCTTTTCAGCTTCTTTAAAGCGCGCTTGTGCTAAATCAAATTGGTTAGCATGGTATAATTCGACACCCTCAGAAAACAATGAACGCGCTTTCTTTTTTTTCCTTTCATTCAAAAATTTCACGGAACGCCACCAAACCACGCTTCTCTAAAGCATAAAAAGGAGTTTCATTCTTTCTATCCATTCAAATTTCATAGATATTTAAATAGTTTTTGGAATTTCAGCGGGACATCATGACGAAAAAGATTTTTTCAACGTTAATGTATATCTTATTAGAAGAAAGAAAGTGAAGGGGCTGATTCTGTGCTAATATATGCTTTTTGTGTAAAATGCAAGAAACGTTTTCGGATAGAAGTGCCAACGTCAAAAATTCCAACAGGAATCAGCCCTAATGCTCCAGAGAAATTTCTTTATTTCCAAACTGGACATCTTTTTGATTTTTATTTGAACCCCAACGCGGTATTACCAAAATGGAAATATTTTGAAACGCATCTTCAGAAAAATGCCAATTTAGAAGCCTTACAAAAATTAAAACAACTGGAAATTGTTTTTCTGGGGCAAAAATTTACTGGGAAGACCAGTATAATTAAACAATATCTTTTTGGGAAGTTTCCATTTTTTTATCGCGAAACTGTCGTGTTTGAGTTATATTCGTTTCCTTTTTTCCTTTCAATGCGTGAACAACCGATTAAGGTGCACATTTGGGATACAGCAGGATCAAAGGACCTCCATATAACAAAAAAAGCCCTAGAACAATATTTTCGTCGTCGTCAAGCCTTAGAACAACGTAATTCATATTATGATGCGGCACTTGACCAACTGAAAGCTGTAAATGCTCAAAAAATGCAAGAATTTGAAGGTGAATTAGTCAATAAAGCGAATGTTATTGTTTTTGTGGCGGCATATGATGATTTTTCGACTTTAGAATATAGTGGATATCAGTATGAGAAATATAAAGACCACATTAACCGAAAAGGTAAAAAAATCCTTTTCGTCCTGAATAAAAACGATTTGGAGCCGGAAAAGAAAAATATCACCGACGAAGACCTAATGGAGTTTATTAAGAAATATCCCGTTTTTCCAAATGTTTTTATTGTCTCTGCGAAAGAGGATATGAACATCTTTTCCTTATTTTCACAAATATACTCTGAAGTGCTCAGTACCTAACGTCATACTTAAGTAATACATCTACTTTTATATATGGAACGCCATTTTTCACAAAATGATAGTTGAAAAGGACCCTTTTTCTTCTTTTGAAAGTAAATTTTTTATTTTTCTCACAAACATTAAACAAATATTGCGTTGTGCTACGTGTAAAAAAGTGATTTACCTTACTTCTGATGCTTTTCACCCACTTGATCTATTTTTATTCTATCAGAGCGTGCTATTTGAGAAACACCAATGTAACCGTCCCTTGCTTTTTCAATATTAGTGATTCTTTAACATGAGAAAAATCCATTATTCTAAAAAATGTGCAAATTAGATCTTTAAATGGCGATTAGATAGATATATCGGAGGTAGTAAGGTTGCCAATTGAAATTCCACAATTTAATATTGTAATTCCAGAATATTCATTGCTGTGGTTTATTGTAGCACTATTACTTGGTATTTTCCTCAATATTACATGGATTTTAAGCTCTAAAAAAATTCTTAAGAAGGAAGAGGAAACGTACGTGCCTTTATTAGAGGCATTAGCAAAACAAAAAAATTCAGTCTTTCGTCTTCTGGTAGAGGAACGTGAAATTCCCTTTTTTGACTATGTATTAAAGCCACCGGAAAAAGTCGGTTTTATTTCTAGTCTCTTATGGAGAATCCGAGGACTTTTCTTTTTGACATTGATTGGAATGGGCTACTGGATAATTGTGCTTATAATGATTCTTTCAAAAGCGATTCCAACGCCTAAACAAGAAAATTTACGACATGGCTATTGGTATCGGGTTTATGATAATGCGTTCTTGCTTACGGCTTATGTGTATCATATCACTTGGTTGCTTGGGGTGAAACTCCTATATGATGCAAATGTTTTAAGTGCTTTCGGTTTACCTTCGATTATTATATATTTGCTTGCGCTATGGGGCGTTCTCTTCATCATTGCTGACATTATAACTGTTATTTCTAGCTACATTGATTTCCAACACTGGAAAACTTTCTTGTTGGAACAAGAACCCACATTGTCAAAACTTATGGCAGGTAAAGAGGTAATTGACGCTATTTTCATGGCGATTAAAAAAACAAAAGGTTTTCCAACTCAAATTCATTATTTCATTGTTTCATTCATTGCAACAATTGTTCTCATTCTTTCATTTATTATTTGATGTTTCTTTCTTTTTTCTTTGGCGTTTATTGTCAACTGCTTTTTTCAATTTTGATGTCAAAGACTAGATGTCGGTATTTAGGTCCGATCCATTTTACGTGACGTAGATAGACGGTTGAAAGACTGTAATTGGGATATTCTTTTCGTAACACACGTATAAAGTTTTTAAATGCAAGGGATGACTTATTTAGTGCAGTTGCATCATGTAAGTGAATCCAGCCACCGCGGTACGGATTTAGTGCCCACAGTGCTTTTTTAATCTGTTCTTTATCTATTTTGAAGTAACCCATCAAAATACGGTCATATTTGCGTTCAATGTCGACTTTTCGATTATCACCAAGAATTGGTGTAAACTGTGGTTCTACATGATTCAATCGAATATTTTCTTTTAAATACTCGTATGCTTGTGGATTAATTTCAATTCCAGTTACAAAAATGTTTTTGTTATAAACGGCCATTGGCATCGAAAGATTCCCGACACAGCAGAACATGTCTAAAACCAAATGCTTACTTTTGATTTTTTTGGCTATTTCAGCCAGACGTTCACGTTCGTGGAGATTACCCAATGAAAAGGTTAAATTGCATGCATCTAATTTATATTTTACCCCATTTTCTTTGTAGATGGTTTCACAATTCGGGTCACCGGCAATAATAGTATAGGTAGGTTTTCTGAAGGGTTCTGTTGTTTTTCCCGTTCGCGCGACCACAGTTTTTATGCCGGGAATTGCGTGAAGAAAAGCCTCACCAATATCGTGATAATAGGGCTGTAGTTCTGGTGGAAGATAGAGAATTAAGACATGTCCCAGTTTTTTCCAGCGATGTGGAATTAGTGGTAAAAGTTGTGGGGATATCTCTGAATTTTCATGTAGAAAAGTAAGGATTTTTTTCCTTGTGAGTTTTTTTCTAGAATGCATCTATATAGCCTTTTTTTCTAATTATACGACAACATCATTGTTGAATGAATTCAGATTAAAGAAATTCTTCTTGAATGTCGACCAAATCTCAAGATATTGGAAAATTTGCCGAACTTCTACATGACTCAAGATGAAGAAATAAAAATAAGACATTACGTCTGTTATTCAATTCATGTAGAAAGAATTGTTTAAGAATAAGGAAAAAGGGATGAGTTGACAGTTAATATTTTTTAAAGCCCAAGTAACCTGCAACTTCTCTAAAACATCGTCGGCAATAATAAAGCCCATAACTTCGTATTAATCCGCGATGATTGCCGCAGCGACGGCAGCTTCTAGTTCCTCGTCCAACCGGTTTTTTTCTGAGTTCTTTTTTTGACATCATCAAAACCTCCGCACTTTGAGATACAATTTTTAATCAGTTACGGTAACGCCAAATTCATGTTTAAAATAGGCAATACCTTCTTCTTTGAATATTTTTTGTCGAGTGGGGAGTTTTCGGCGTTGTTTACGTCGGTATTTAATACGAAAGCCGGGACGTTGAATTACAGCGGTAACGTCGAATCCATACACGCCAATACTAGGATCATATTTTAAACCGGGTAAATTTAGATGTTCCACGATTCCAAACGATAAGTTGCCGTGCTGATCGAAATTTTTACGTTTAACAGTAAAGTCTACTGCCCATAGAGCTTTTTTTAGAAACTTGATGGCTTTTTCACCACGTAATGTAGTATACACGCTAATCGGCTCATTTTTTCTGATGCCAAAACCTTTGATGGTGATTTTAGCACGACCTTCTTTTGGGGTTTGTTGTGTCAAAAGTTCACATAATTTTCGTGCACGTTCTAAAGGTTCTCCGGACTTACCAACGGCGAAATTAATTACAACTTTAGCCAGTCGTGGTTTTCGCATTGGATGTGACGTCCAATCTTCTACATATTTTTTTTCCTTATCTGTAAGTTCCACCTTTGGAACTTCCACTTCTACGTCGGTAATTGTTGATGACATTTTTTAACCTCCACTTTTCTACAACAGTTAATTCGGCTTTTATCTTGTTGCTTGCTATTATTATTAAGCCACGGACTCTTCAGCATCGATTCTTATAACGGGTTCCGCTCTTCCGATTACAAAGATATTTTCAATTGAAGTTCGGATTTCGTCCCCTTCTTTAGTGTGTAACACAACTAAAGATTTGTTTTTCCCAATTCTTCTTTCAATATGTATAATTGTTCCATGAATTCCAATGTTACTTCCTTTTGCTATGATGGCATAATTGTTTTCTTGAAACGGATAGTGTTCTAGAATTTTTTGGTCAGGTATACTTATTTTTACGGTGTCCATTGGGCGTATTTCGTTACTTGAGATGTTAGCACTTATTTTTTCTGGATTCTCATCGTTCGGGTTAATTACAATCGTTCGGCCATCATGTAAACCAAAGGAGAGTTTTCCACCCTTAATGATTTTTTTGTTTTTTATTTGGCATAGTTTCCATGTGGTTTCATCTTCCGTGATGGGTTGTAAGCGATATTTTCTCCGTCCATGATACGGAATTAAGCGATATCGTTCACCAGTGTCTGGAATTTCAATAATGTCCATTAATCCTACGGTAAACTGATGATATCGAATTGGACGGCGATCGATTAAGATTTTTTTTCTTGCAATAATGGTTTTTACTTCACGATAGCGCTTGGCATGCCCAAGAATTTCTCTTACCACAATTCCAAGTGGTATACTTTCATCTTTTGGGTGTGCTCCGGGCATTGGTCGTATGGTAAATTTATGTGTTTTTCGTTCAATTGGATAAGCTACCGGTGCTGGATAGCGTTTTAAGTGTCGTGATCCACCTTTTTTGCCCATGATTCTACCATCCTTTATTTATCTTATTTCTTTATTTATTTTTATGTGATGTCAATCAATTAATAATCTGGCACTATTTGTCTAATTATCCTATTTAT
>WAPZ01000117.1 GCA_015520535.1 Candidatus Heimdallarchaeota archaeon | reverse complement strand
GGTGTGTAATGTTGAATTCAGTTATATTAATTAGCAATTCACCGTTAACGAAGGAAATTGCTGATAAATTGGAAATTAATTATCTTTTTTATGAGCAACGTGAGTTTTCAGACACAGAAGTATGTCCACGAATATTGTTTTCTGAGTCAATTAGTTCTTTAGTGAATAAAGATGTTGTACTCTTTCCACATCTTAGAGGAACCCAAAATAAAAATTCTTATTTGGTGGAAACATATTTTTTATTACAGACAATCCGTGCTGAAAAACCGCATTCAATTCATTTAATCTATCCATATTTTTCTTATATGCGTCAAGACAAGATATTTCGCCGTGGTGAACCACTTTCGGCTAAGTATGTGGCTGAGATTTTTGAACATGCGCATTTGGATAGTTTTTCGACTGTTACCACACATTTTTCACGTGATAAAGAGTTAAGAACTTTTTTTCCACACACATCAGTTGTAAATGAGATTGATGGAATTGCATTGATTTCTAAAGAAGTGAAACGATTTGTAACAGCCGAAAAGATGGATTTAAATGATGTTATCATAGTTTCTCCAGATTTTGGTGCAATACCTCTGGCAAAACATGCAGCAGATATTTTAGGTGAACACGTAAGAATCACCTATTTAGAAAAGTATCGTGATCGTGATACGGGAGAAATTCAGCAACGCTTCGCTGATCACAGTTTAAGACTTGAAGGAAAAACGCTTGTTATCATAGATGACATTGTGGCAAGTGGATCAACTATTAGCAACGCCGCAGTTATGATGAAAGAGCAAGGCGCTGAACATATAATCTTTGCATACGTTCATCCAGTACATTCCAGTATTCACGCGGTAGACAATTTGTTAAAAGCCGAGCCGAGGTTAGTCGTGTTCACAAATACAATCCTTTGGGATATAGATCGATTAAAGCAAACCCCATTTAAGGACGTATCGATTACGGATTCTCTTGTGGGCTGGATAAAAGAGCTCTTATCAAAATCTCAACTCTAAATCGGCTGTGAAGAAAAATAAAGAAAATTAAGGTTTTTTTAATTTAAGATTGCATCAGATCCATGGTTTGCATGGACGTGCGGTTGCGATCCTGCATATAGAGCATATCTTCTCTCAATTGATTTAAAATAGCGGCACGAATGAATTCAGAGCGATTACTATAGATGCCCATTCGTACTAGGTCATTAATACGCTCTAACACTTCTTCGGGTATTTGTATTGATGTTATTTTCATTTATTTTGCACCTCATAAAATGACGACAAAAATGCGTATATTTTATATGTTTATTTTATATCGTGTCGTTTTTGCAATTATATCTTTGTAATAAATCCTTAAAATAACGAGTAAATCGCTGGTATGACGCAGCGTATTACCTAGGTATTCGGTTGCGCGTTGTGTGTGAAAACGATATTATTATGTTTGTTTCTCTCTCACGATTTGTTTTGTTTTGAAAATCTGTTCGAACGTTCTAAATTCGCTGGCAATTTTGTGATAATTAAGGGTAATTATTTCTTCACCGTCTGGAGTCACATTAATATCTATAAGGCGGCTTTGTTCAAGGAGGCGAATTTCGTTATCCAGATTTTTGTATTCTTGTGGATTAACTTGAAGGATTTGGAGGAGTTGTTTTCGTGAAATCGTGCCATTATTCATGTGTGCTAAGATTAGAATCCAGTTTGAGATTTTGCTTAAAAGGAGGGTACTAAAGCTCGGTATGTCCATTACTCTAATTTTCGGTGTTTTTGGTATTGTGGTGTTGTTTTCTCTTCGGAAACTATCATTAAGAGGTGTTTCTTGGTGTGTGGTTGTTTTGTTTCCCAGTTGTTTGGAGAGGGTAGGGATATTTTGAATAATTTGTTTAAGAATATCTTCAAATGTCGAAAATCGCGAAATTTTTTCATTAATTTGATCTTGTTGCCGTGTCATTTCGATTTGAAACTCTTTGATTTGCTGTTTTAACCAGAGATTTTCTTTCTTTATTGTAAGTATTTCTTCAGTTAGTCGTTTTATGCTATATTGTTCCTCATAATTTAAAGTTGTGAGATCTTTTTCATCTATTAATGGAATTTTATTTTCTAGGATGGGTTTCGTTTCATTTTCCGTACTGGATTCTTCTGCAGTTTGCTCTAAAAATTCAATGAGTTTTTCTAATTGTCGTCGTAGTTGTCGATTTTCTTCTTGTGTTTTAATTGATTGTTGTTTTAATTCCTCCAACTGTTTATTGAGCAATTGCAATCGTTGTTCATAGTAATATTTAGCGGTGCGGTGACTTTCTTTTTCTTTCCATAGGTTTTTTGACCGTTCTTCGAGAGATCGAATTAAGTTTTCCAACTCTTGTATTCTTGCATCTTTTTGCTTAATTTGTTGACGTAATATTGCAATTTCTTTTAAAAGTGCATTTTTTTTCGTGGTAAGCGGTGTCTCAATAGCTAATAGGGCTTGATTGTGAAAGGTTTTTGGAATAATATACACCGGTATGACTTGTCCTTTTTCTTCAATTGATCCATTTTCCACTTGAATTGTTATCATTTCAAGAAGTTCAACAAGAGAACGCGTAATGTCCGATACTCGAAACATATATAAGTAATTTTTATCTGTACCATCGTGACGATAGATTTTTCCAAATTTTAGCCATGTAGAGACAAATTCAATAATATCAGGCTCTGAACATTTTTTTACGGAGCGAATGATTTTGGGGATACTGGCATTGAATGAATGAGTAAATAAATTAACAATGGCTTTTATAATGGGGAGTGGAATGCGGATATAATATCCTCTACTGTTTTGTCCCATGGGTAATTCATAATAAAATACCCTTTTAAAAGAGCGTACAAGAGCTTCCGCCTTCTGTAAACTTTCGGTTTGATAGGTTCCATCATTAAATACCGTTTTACAGTGACATAGAACAGCAAGCAGTTCTGCCAGTCCGCTTTCTTCGACTTTTAAAGGTAGTTTTATTGGTAATTGCATTTTTTGCGTACCGATGGATGTTACTGTAAATGACGTAATAAATAAGTCATATTCGTTTTTTAATAGGCGTTTTATGGTCGATAAAGGTATTGACATATGGAGATCGGCTCTATAACGAGACCATAAGGATCGAGTTATAAAATAATCTGGTGGCGGTTGTTTTTTCTGAAAAACAAGTTGTCGCCCTCTTTTTGTTAGTGTTAACTTGGTTTCGTCAGGAAAATGCCATAAGTGGAGCCAAGGATCTATTTTTTCGTTGTTTTCACTTTGTTTGTTAAGTTCTATTTCAAAAAAATTCATATAAGTCCTTTCAGTTGGAGGGTCCATGCATATTCACCACTTAGAAAAAAAGCGAACTAATTAAAATATTTTTTTGTTATTTCTTCATCAATGCATTTCTGCAATATTTTCGCAAATATTTACCAGTTTTTGGGTGAAAAAAATAAAAGTTCATTATTTTTGAATAATCTCACTGGAAAATAAGAATATTGTAAAGAAGAAGGTTCATCCTTTATTTAACCATCAATTTCTCACTTGTAAGTAAATATATGAGTTGTCCACAAATGAACAAAGTAAACTCTTAATTTAATGGATTGTTTTGCTCCGGCATTTAGTTTTATGTTGTTTTGTGTTTTTAATTGTATGCATTTTACATGAGTGCAAGTTTTTCGAGAATACGTTGTCGCAGCCATTCAAGGCCTTCTTCAATGTTAAATCCTGTTTTCGCGCTGGTGGGAATGATAGCATAACTTTGTTTTACTACTTTGTGAAGATCCAATGCTCGTGCGACTTCACCAGCTGAAGCGGCATTAGGAAGATCTTGTTTGTTTGCTAGAATGAGGATGGGAATATCGTCTACTTGTGGATTGTTTATTACATATTTCCATAATTCTTGTTTTGCTTCCTCAAATCGAGATCTATCGGCAGAATCGACGACATAGATTACTCCCATCGACCCAGCTAAATAAGATTGCCATAGGGAGTCACGGAAGGTTTCTTGACCGCCAAGATCCCATGAAATAAATTTAACGCCGCTATCAGCATCGGAAAACTCGTTTACATTTAAACCTAGGGTACGAATTGTACTGGAGTCAAATTCACCAGTCATGATTCGTTTTATAATAGTTGTTTTTCCAGCATGATCAAGGCCAAGCCACGCTATTTTAACGGTAAGTCTTTTTTTCCTATATATGTTGCGTAGTTTTGCAAGAAATGACATTTTTCTTTTACTCCGCTAATTATTTAGTTGAATTATATAATCTTTAATAATTTGCATCATTCATGCTAGCATTCTTTTGAGTTGATTCATATACATTTTATTTAATTATTTTTTTCTTGAAGTTTTGAAAGGATTTGTTTACTAATCGAATTCATTTATTAG
>WAPZ01000116.1 GCA_015520535.1 Candidatus Heimdallarchaeota archaeon | reverse complement strand
GCATTAAATGAGAAAAAGAAAAAATGTGATGTGGAAAAAATCACAGCACTTCGCTCTGTATCCCCAAGCAAATTGTATTATCGACTTGATCTCCTCAGAAAAAAATAGAAAAGGTGTATAAAAATTCAAGATACAGACCTTCAACAAAAAAAACGACGTCTTCTTGAGAGTTACAAAATGATGGGTTATATAACCTCACCCGTGGTCGAAGATGCATTCCTTAAAGTTCCACGAGAAGAGTTTGTTCCCCCCAAATATAGAAAGGATGCTTATCTTGATAGTCCCTTACCACTTTTTCATTATGATGCGACTATTTCGGCCCCTCATATGACTGTTCTTATTTTAGAGTATCTGAAACTGGTTCCGGGACTTAAAGTTTTAGAAGTGGGAGCTGGCTCTGGTTATCAAGCAGCTTTAATTGCTGAAATTGTCTGTAAAGAAAATACAAATGGTCAACGCGGCCATGTTTATACTATTGAAATTGTTTCTGCTTTAGCCAAATTTGCTCGGGATAATCTAAGTCGAACCGGTTATGAAGATTGTGTTACCGTATTAGAAGGCGACGGTTCGTTAGGGTATCCTGCTGAAGCTCCGTATGATAGAATTGTCTTAACAGCGGCAGCTAGAAAAATTCCGCCACCGTTATTAGAGCAACTCAAACCGAATGGTATCTTAGTATTACCATTGGGTTCAATTCGATATTATCAAACCATGGTGCGTGTAACTAAAAAAGAAGATGGAACTATTCAACAAGAAGAATTAACTGGAGTAGCGTTTGTCCCCCTCAAAGGAAAATTCAGTTAAATAAAGAAAAATAAAAAATATAACGGGTTTTTATGCTTAAAAAGCAACTGTTGTTCCTTGTAGCGCTATGACTGCGGCATAACGGAAAACATTTTGGACATTTTCCCCGGTTTTTGCTGATGTCTCAAAATACATCGCATTATATTTTTTGGCTAGTGCTAAGGCTTCTTCTGTAGATACTTCACGATTTTTGAGGTCTTTTTTATTACCAACTAAAATAAATGGTACTCCGGGTGCATTAATATTTAATTCTCGTATCCACGCAGGTACATCATAAAAAGTTCCTCTATTTTGAAGATCGAAGACAATTATTGCCACTTTTGCACCTTTATAGAAAGCCGGACGAACACTGTCAAAGTGTTGTTGCCCAGCCAAATCCCATAAAATTAGGCGTACTTTTGTTTGGGCATCAATAAAAAACTGAGTGGTGGCGATGTCCACTCCAACCGTCATATCATATGTTTGTGGAATAATTCCCGTCTCTAATGAGGAGCATAAAGACGTTTTTCCCACACGTCCATTTCCTAAAATACTTATTTTAATTCGATAGGCGTTTTCATCGGGATCATAATAAGGATTTAAGGTATTTTCTATTTGCAACAAAATTATGTGCCTCCGGTTTTGCACTTTTGTTCGTTCTATCCAATCTCTTATAAAAGCAATAAAGAACGATAATATAACCTTAATATCCTATCGATAAATTCTTTAATGCGATAAAGAGAACGTTAAATCGAGTCTTAGACGGTTAGTTTTCATGAATATTTTTTAAAACTTCTGGCTTAAATAAATAAATAAATGAAGGATGCTTATGAAGGCAGAAATGAGCGAAGAACCACAGATTATGTTAAGAAAAGAGCAGTTTATGTTTTCAGCGTCGCACTTTCTTTATGGGCATGATATTTATGATAGGTTGCATGGACACGATTACGCGGTGGATTTGACTATTACTGCCGAGGAAAAACAAATTCTCTCTTTTTTAGATTTTAACGAACTAAAAAGGGAGGTTAAAGCCGTTATTAGTGAACTTCATGAAAAAGTGCTCATACCGACGTTATCAGAAGATATTCGCACGTTGGTTGAGGAACAAATTGTTGAAGTGATTACACCAAAAAAAACGCTCAAGCTTCCACGTAGCGCAATTAGTTTATTACCAATTTCCTCTACATCATGCAGTGAACTTGCCTTATACTTACATCAAAAAATAAAAAAACGAATAAAGAGCCTTTTTGGGGAAAACAAAGAGGTCAAAGTTCATTTGGTTCTTAGAGAAACCCCATACACCTCTGCTGTGGTTAAAGAATAAAAAAAGAGAAATAGTTTGCTTTTCATGCGAATTATTCTTTTTCTTTTTGTTTTAACATTCGATATGAAAGAATTGGATGTCGTGCGGCGAGAACTTCATCGACACGTCCCACCGCGGTATTATGTGGTGCAGTATGAAGGAGTTCGGTCTTTCCGTTATATGCTTCTTCAGAAATCTTTTGTAATATTGCAATGAATCGATCCAACTCTTCTTTTGACTCGGTTTCCGTGGGTTCAATCATTAAGGCTTCGTGAACAATTAATGGAAAGTAAATTGTTGGTGGATGCATCCCAAAGTCTAACATTCGTTTTGAAATATCTAAGGTTGACACGCCCGTATCTTTCAGCATAGGCTGTGCACTGAGGACAAATTCATGCATACGAAGTCTTTCTGGCGCATAGGGCAATGAAAAGCCTTTTATGTTTTTTGCATGATGAAGGAGATAGTTACTATTGAGGGTTGCTAAAGCAGATGCCATTTTCAATCCTTCTTTTCCAAGTCTTAGAATATAAGCAAAAGCACGAACTAAAATAGCGAAGTTTCCATAAAAGCCATGTACTTTCCCAATAGTATGAGGTACATCATAGTTGAAATAATATTTTTCACCGTCGAATTCAATTGTTGGTACGGGCAAAAAGTCTTTCAAAAAATCTTTTACACCGACAGGGCCAGCGCCAGGACCACCGCCTCCATGTGGCGTGGAAAACGCTTTATGGAGATTAAAATGAACTATATCAAAACCCATATCGCCCGGACGAATTCGTCCAAGGATTGGGTTTAAGTTTGCACCGTCGTAATAAACCAGTCCACCTGCATCATGTACCATTTTTGCTATCTTTAAGATATCTTTTTCAAATAATCCAAGGGTATTCGGGTTCGTTAGCATCAAGCCAGCTGTTTTTTCGGACAAAGCAGCTTCTAAAGCCTCTAGATCGACGCATCCTTCTTCGTTTGATGGGATTACTACAGTTTTAAAGCCCGCCATACTCGATGATGCAGGGTTTGTTCCATGAGCACTATCTGGGACAATGATTTCCGTCCTTGTGTCACCTTCGTTTTTGAATTCATGATAGGCCTTGATGATTGAGACGCCGGTAAATTCACCGGCAGCGCCAGCTGCGGGTTGCAACGTTATTGCGTCCATACCTGCTATTTCTTTTAGCCATTCGCCTAATTTGTACATTAATTCTAAGGCGCCTTGTACCGTTTCAATTGGTTGATATGGATGTAATTCTAAAACTTCCGGTAACTGAGAAAGAACTTCATTTATTTTAGGGTTGTATTTCATTGTGCAACTGCCAAGTGGGTAGAAACCGGAATCTACACCGTAATTTGTTTCACTAAGACGAGTATAGTGTCGGACAACTTCCACTTCCGAAACTTCTGGCAAATTGCTGGAGTCTTTTCTTAGCATCGTTTCTGGTATTTTTTGAAGAACCTCTTGAAGTTTTTCGTTTTCCTCAGGTGTTAAGGAAGGATAATTATGACCACGTCGGCCTTTTGCACCGAGTTCAAAAATTAAGGGTTCTTTCCAAACCACTTGATGTCTTTCATTTAGTTGCATTTCCTACCACATCCATTAAAATTCTTTTAACGCCCTTAACAACGCATTTAACTGCTCAAATGAGTTCGTTTCAGTAACTGCAAATAAATAACTAGGATGAAATTCTGGAAATGTTTTTTGATCGAGTGCAAAGCCACCTAGAATGTTTGCTTTCTCTAAGAGATATCGCTGCAGGTCGGTTGTTTGTTTATCAACATCTTTAATTCTAACTAAAAATTCATTAAAGTGCGGCGATTCGGCGAAGGGTATTTCAAAAGGCGCAAGAGACTCAATTTTATCTATTAGATATTTAGTTTTTGAAATACATGACTCTCCGATGTGTTTTAGTCCTTGAAAACCTATTAAAGATAGATATACAGCTGAACGTACTGTCATTAGGGCTTCATTGGAGCAAATATTGGAAGTAGCGCGTTCTCTTTTGATATGTTGCTCACGCGTGGTTAACGTCATACAAAAAGCGCGTTCGTTGTTTCTTTTTTCTTTCGTGAGACCAATTAATCTTCCGGGTAAGGTGCGAATCAATTTGGGGTTGTTTTTGCACGAGAAAATGCCGAGGAGAGGGCCCCCAAAACTAGTTGGTGAACCTAGTACTTGAGCTTCTCCAACAACTATATCGGCATCATAAGCGCCTGGTGGGCGCAAGATTCCAAGAGACATTGGATTGACACCAACAATAAGAAGCGAGCCATTGTCATGAGTCAATTGTGCAATTTCATCTACTTGTGTCTCAATAATACCGAAATAGTTGGGGTTTTCAATATATACACCCGCTACATTTTCATCTAACTTACTTTTAAGGTCATCTAGGTCGAGCATACCCTCAGAATTATAATTCACACTTTCAATTTGAAGTTTTGGACCGTGGGTATACGTGTATAAGACTTTGAGTTTTGCTGGTGAAATAATTTTTGGAATCAAGATTTTTTTTCGTCGTTTTAAAAATCGTGCACTCATTAAGGCGGCCTCTCCTAACGCGGTAGCGCCGTCATACATTGAGGCATTTACGACATCCATCGCTAAAATTTCTGCCACTAGGCTTTGGTATTCCCACATTGTTTGTAGTAGTCCTTGTTGCAATTCTGGGGCATAGGGTGTATAACTCGTGTAAAATTCAGACCGTGAAGCGATGGCATCAACGACTTTAGGCACATAATGATTATAGACGCCCCCACCCAAAAAGACCGCTGAAAATTTACGAAACGGTATATTTTTCTGAAGGATACGCATGGTGACTTCTTGCGTTTCTAATTCGCTATGGGTTCGTGGAAGGTTCAATTCGTGTTTCACAAAGAGGTTCGGGTCAATGTCTTTATAAAGGTCATCTAGTGTGGATAAACCTAATGTAGATAGCATTTTTTGAAGGGTTTCTTCTGTCATGTTAGGAAAAAATGAATGGGCTTCATTAAAAGACTTAGCCATTTTTAACCACCATTTCTATTTTTTAAAAGAGAAATTTCTTCCAAGTAGTTGTAAAAGAGATAAAATAAAAAAAGTTTCGTTCTATGAGGAACGTATGAGCTTCAAAAATGAGAATTATAATGTTTTGGCTCTTTCAACTATAATTATTGCGCTTTATGATGTTTTTCGACGTAAACTCATGAGAGCATAGGAAAATATTGCTACCAGAAGTGGAATCAGATAGCCCCCCAGCGCGGGTAACCATGGTTTTTCATCTTCACCTAATTTGCGGTACGTTTTTGTGTTTGTGTTCACGTTTTCTTTAACTGTGGGCTCGACATGGATAGTTAACTCGTTAGTTGTAATGGAGTCCATTATTCCTTGCCGATACATGAACGTTATGTTTGACTGTGGTAGGACAATGTCTTTTGTTTCGTTTATATTGACTTTAAAGACTATCCAGTATTTTAGTGTTTCATTCACACTAATTTTTATCCATTGTTTTGTGATTTTTGTGACATTTTCAAATGTGATGGACGTATTCTTGAGTGATTCCGGCGTGGCACTAACGTTAAGTTCTTTGGGGACGTTTTCTACCAAAGTTATGTTATATAGCGGTTCAAAGTATTTGTTTTCAATGGTATACGTTACATTTACTTCCGAAGCAAAGGTTACGTTTTCCGGTATTTCCGAAAGTTTACGCGCTTGTAACGGTGGAAGATCATTTATATTTGCGTTAACGTTTACAGTGGTGGAAAAATTCACCATGACAATTAGGATAAGACTTACAATGAAGATTACATTTTTAGCTCTATATTTGAAGTTCAAAGTCAAGGTTCTCACCGTGTGTCACTCCGATGCATTTCGTAATCTCAAAATATCATCGACTTTCAACATTTTTTTGTGATTTATACCATTTTCTACCAAATACTACTAAGTGCGAATTAATATAT
>WAPZ01000115.1 GCA_015520535.1 Candidatus Heimdallarchaeota archaeon | reverse complement strand
GAGAAAATCACTAAAATTGAGAAAAATAAAATTAAAACAACGATTTTGTAAGAAAAGGTTCGTTTCACTGACTTTTTAAATGGTAAAAACATATCATGGGTATTAATCCTTTTTTTCGATTTTCTCAAGGATTTTTTGCAATGTTTGATTGAGGACTTCAAATTGCGTCTGAAGCAGTTGTTCGAGACGCTCTTGGCGTTGTTCGAGACGCTCTTGGCGTTGTTCGAGACGCTCTTGGCGTTGTTCGAGACGCTCTTGGCGTTGTTCGAGACGCTCTTGGCGTTGTGCCATTTCTTTGATAACCTGTAAACGGAAGTGTTCTAGGACTTCATCCGGCTCTAAACCCACTATCTCATGATCTGGCGGAAGTTGGCTCATCACTTCACGGACTAATTGTTTCCAACTTAATGCTGGGCGAATTTCTTCTGTCACTTCTGGCATTTCACAAATCACCACTCCAAGAAAACTTTTCTCAAGCAACATTTTTAAAGATTTTTGTTTATCAACTCCATTGGGGACAACCAAAATTATACTCACTAAAACCAATAACGGAACGCGTTGACCATACTGATGCAATGCCGTGCGAACTGCTTGTGAAAAACGCGTTTGCTCCCAAAAGAAATATTTCACTTCAGCTTCTCCATGGCGTCGGCTTATAATATCAATACCGGGATGACGGATCAACGCATTCCATTCTTTCCAAACATTATATGCAACAAACCGTTGAACAGAAAGCCCCCTATCAACTGGCCTGACAGAAAAACTGAGTTTAAAGAAAAAACTGTATGCCAAAGGACCCGTAATAATAGTGACTCTCAGCTGTTTCAGCTCCTCCTTACTTTTGAAAACTAAATTTATCCTTTTTAAAATGGTAGTTTTAGGAACAGAGCCTCATTCAATCAAATACAATTCACGTTAATTTCTTCTTTTTATGTATGTTCGGGTTTTGAATTATCATACGACTATTTTTAATTAGAATTCCTCCTATAAGTGCAGTAGAACACCGATTTATAAAGGTTTTGTTGTTACACGTCTGTATTCGCATGCATCGTTGTTGACTTTGAATTTTAATCTATTCTTTACATAGAACGGCGATTTTGAAATAGAAAGCTTTTAAAAGACGGAGTGGAAAGTCTAGTTGAATACGCAAAAACGGATTGAAGTGTAAGCTTGGACGGGATGCTCTGTGTTACAGCGGTTTTTTTCCATATTCAGACGAGGTAAACCAGTTAGACTATTCTTATTGGGATTGCAAAATGCGGGAAAAACAACATTTTTACATCGATTAGTAAATGATGAATTTATCAATCCCTATCGTACAATGGGACTAGACGTAGAAGAGGTTAAAGTAGAAGGACTTCATTTAACAGTATGGGATGTTGGCGGACAGAAAACGTTTCGAAAAACTATTTGGGATAAACTACTGAATTTAGTTCCAGATGTTATTTTATATGTGGTAGATTCGGCAGACAGAAAACTCATAAAAGAAAACGAAGAAGAATTCAAACGCTTAGTGTCGCTAAAAAAAATCCAGCATGTACCAATTATTGTGATGGCCAATAAACAAGATCTTGAAGATGCGATGTCCCCGGGAGAAGTGGCAGTAGCCCTTCACCTTTCAGACTACGAACTCCAAAATCCCGAACGTCCACGTCCATTCCAAGTGATTCCCACCTCTATGAAAACCGGTGAGGGAATTGAAGAGGTAATCGAAAAAATCAAAATTTACATTAACAAAAAGAAAAAATAACTGCAATAGCACACATTTTAAATCCACAATAAGCATCTAGCAACCACTCTTATCTCTTTTTCAATCACACAATTTTATTAAACCAAAATTAAAGGATACCAATGTCCGAAATCCCCAAAAAACTAGAAATTATGGAAGAAGTCGCCATTTATTGTGTTGGTCACAGTGAACGAGCAACGTTAAAAACGGCAGCAGAAGAAGGCTGGAAAGAATGCAAAATCTGCCATCACCATATTTGTCCGCTTTGTATTGAACAATTCCATAAATACCAACACGACTCATGCCCGGGTGGTGTAATCCTACAAAAACCACATAAAATGGATCTCGAAGACATTATCCCCCAAGAAATACTCTATTTTTCCCTTAAAAATACTATTGCACCCATTACAAGCCTATCAAAACGCTCATTAGTCTATAAATTAATATATGAACCCCTTAATCCTTATAAACAAAACCTCCCCACATTACAATTGCTCTTAGAATCATTACAAGCTGATATTTCCCTTCCCAAAGAAGAAGTCTGGAAAAAATATGGCACCGTCCTTGTAAAACGCAGAAAAGGAAAATTTATGGCTTGGGAACCCGTAGGTAAAATTATTTAATTTCTTTCCAGCAATTACACGCCTTCCAGCTCGCTTTTAACAACATAAAAAATGCATCTTTTTTACTTTTGACGCAAATGTACGGGTAAGGAAAATGGCTGTGCCGAATATAACATGGCTTCCACTTGCTGAAGCTTTAAGACACTTTTCTCCTTATCCGGCTGAAATTGATATACCTTAAAAGCATTAACCAAAGGATTAAGCAAAATAAATACATTATAGTCTGAATAATAACTGTCTCTTATA
>WAPZ01000114.1 GCA_015520535.1 Candidatus Heimdallarchaeota archaeon | reverse complement strand
CATATTTAAAGTCACATACTTTTGATCAACATAGAAAAGGGAAAGTTTTTCTTATAGAAAAAAAAGCCTTTGTTCATATAATGTCTAATAAAACATGTCAATTTTCCCAATAACTAAAAATAGCATCAAGGTTGAAATATTTATGAAAAATATAAAAGATCCAGATGATGAAATAATAAAAGATGATGAAAAAGAAATTCGCCTGGACATGGACTTCGAAACCACAGAAGATATTGTTGTTCCGACACAATTAATTCATCAGGTAATAGGTCAAGATGAAGCTGTTGAGATCATCAAAAAAGCTGCAATACAAAGACGTAATGTAATGCTTGTAGGTGATCCTGGTACTGGTAAATCTATGCTTGGACAAGCCCTTGCCGAACTATTACCTAGAGAAGACTTAGAAGATATCTTGTGTCTCCCCAATCCAAATGATCCACATAATCCGCGAATACTTACTGTTCCAGCAGGGGAAGGTAGAAGAATCGTAGCGGAGTTTAAGAAAAAGGCTCAGAGTGCAGATCGCGTAAGAAATTTGTTACTATTTGGTGTTCCCTTTTTGATTCTGTTACTGGGAATTATTTATTTCCCCGAGCAATTATTGACGGCAATATTTGTGGCTTTAGTTGCTTTTTTCATCATTGCCCAATTTAGAGCACGTCGTGAGAATTTAGTGCCAAAAATACTGGTTGATAACGCCGAAAGCACTTCAGCACCCTTTAATGATGCAACCGGAGCCCATGCTGGCGCATTACTTGGAGACGTCCGACATGATCCTTTCCAATCCGGTGGGTTAGGGACACCAGCACATGAACGCGTTGAAGCGGGTTTAATTCATAAAAGCCATAAGGGTGTTCTGTATATCGACGAAGTAGCAACTTTATCACAAAAAACGCAACAACAATTATTAACCGCCATGCAAGAGAAAAAACTCGCAATCACAGGTCAAAGTGAATTATCTTCGGGTGCGATGGTACGAACAGAACCCGTTCCTTGTGACTTTGTGCTAGTAGCTGCCGGAAATATTGATACCGTTCGTAGAATGCATCCGGCATTACGTTCTAGAATCAGAGGTTATGGGTATGAAGTTTTTATTCGACACTCCATGCCCGATACCATGAACAATCGACGAAAATTAGCCCGTTTTGTAGCCCAAGAAATTGTCAAAGATGGCAAAATACCACACTTTACTAGAGATGCCGTACTCGAAGTAATATTAGAAGCTAAACGTCGCGCTGATAGAAAACATCATCTTACTTTACGTTTGCGTGATTTAGGGGGACTGATTCGAGCTGCTGGAGACTTAGCAAGAGAAGAAGGCGCTTTATACACGACAAGAGAACATGTAATTCGAGCAAAACGCTTTGCTCGCAGCTTGGAAAATCAAATGGCAGATCGAACAGTAGAAAAGAAAATGGAATATCAAGTCATTCTAAATCGCGGTGGAATCGTTGGACGTGTTAATGGCTTAGCTGTGCTCGCTGATCCGACTGGAGGCGCACGAGCTGGTCATGTAACTCCAATTGAAGCTCAAGTTACGCCAGCTCAAGGAAATAGCGGACGTGTAATTGCAACTGGAAGTTTACGTGTCATTGCGCGCGAATCTGTAATGAACGTATCTGCAATCATCAAAAAGTTAACAGGGGCTGACATATCCAACAAAGATGTTCATATCCAGTTCTTAGGAACCTATGGTGTGGAAGGTGATTCTGCAAGTATAACAATAGCTACTGCAGTCATTTCTGATATAACAGGATTACCAGTTCGACAAGATATAGCAATGACCGGTTCACTTTCAATTCGTGGTGAAGTGCTTCCTGTAGGTGGTGTTACTGCGAAAATAGAAGGCGCTTATGCGGCTGGAATTCGCGAAGTGATTATACCAGCAGCAAATCTGGAAGATGTTGTTCTATCGCCAGAAATGGCAAAAGAAATGATCATTCATCCCGTTAAACACATTTTAGAAGTCTTTGAAATCGCAATTATCGGCTGGGATTTAAACGTTGTCAGAAAGAAACTGAAAGGCTTAGACGAGCGATCGTTAGTAATGGTGGAAGAGCAAAAGCAGCAAGCTACCTTTGTAACCCCCAGTTAAGAGGTTAGGTTGCTTCATAAACCACTTTTTTATCTTCTTTTTCTGCAAAAAATTGAGGGAAAAGAGAGGCATAGAAATTCGACCTAAAAAGAGTAGTCCTATTTTCCATAACTCTTTTAATATTGTAGTCACTTGTTATGGATGAGAAAATATTTCGGCTGACATGGAGAGTGACAAGTTTTTGAGTGACGACATCGTTAGAAGTGCAATATATTCAACTTCAGTCTTCAAAGACAAGCGAACTTTACAACTTAATTATATACCAAATAAACTACCACATCGTGAACATCAAATTCGAACGTTAGCCCATTATTTCCGCCCGATTTTTCAAGAAAAACATCCATCAACCAATCTAGGTTACAATATTAATATTGCAATTGTTGGTCCTGCGGGAATTGGAAAAACCGCAACCACACGTTATACATTAGATGCAATTCAGCAAGAAGCGAATAATAAAGGAATCAACTTTTACGTTGCTTATCGAAATTGCTGGACAGCAAGAACGGTTTCAGCAGTGGTATCAAAAGCTATATCCCACCAATTTAAAGTTCGGACAAAAGGTCTTACCTTTGATGAACTTCTCAACATTTTGGTACAACGGTTATACACCGACAATGCTTACATGGTCTTTATCTTAGATGAAGCCACGGCATTACCCTCAGATGATATTCAAACCTTTTTAAACATTCATGAAGAACTGGGGCTCCAAAGTCGAATCTCAATTATTCTAATAAGTAGGCCGAGTGAATGGAAAATAAAATTGTCGTCGGCAGTTTCTCAGCGAATCACGGAGGTTATAGAGTTTCATCCCTACAATTTTGATGAAACATACGAGATAATTGATTATCGTGCCCGTTTAGCGTTTAGAGATGATGCTATTACCGGAGAAGAAATCGAACTAATTGCCAATATTTCGTATGAGACACAAAACATTCGTCATGCAATAGAAATTATGGATGCGGCGGGAACATTAGCTGATGTCAATCAACAAGAACGAGTGACTGCCGAACATATCCGTGCAGCGAAAAGAAATGTATATCCCGAATTACGTGCTGAAATGTTGGAACAACTTAATGATCAAGAGCTGATCGCGGCGTTGGCAATTGCACGTAAATTGTTACAAAAAAACACCTCAAGTGTGAATATTCGCATGGCCTATGAGACTTATGAAAGAATTTGCGAAGATATTAATGTAACACCACGCAAAGAAATTTCTTTTCGGAATTATGTCAGAACCTTAATTGATTTGGGTATTATTGGACAAGTGACGCCCAAACCTGGACGTGGCCGTCCCGGCATGAAAAACATTGGTCTAACATTATTTGATGTTCCGGCAGCAGTTGTCATTGAAAGAGTTGAGAGCATTTTGCAGAAGCGTGGCTATATTGTCCGCTAAATTAAGCAATCTGATCTGCTTTAGGTGGAAGCATGAAATTCAGCAAGCGTAGTGTAAATTGCACCTTGTGGCGTCAGTGTACTTTCTTTTAATTGAAATGCCTGAATGTCAACGTGAAAATCGACATCAACGTTTCCTTCAGTCAACTGATGATTATAATTTTCAATTACTTTTTTCAAAGTAATGATAGTTGGTGGTTTGGGAAATTTTATCCTAGATAAAGTGAGATGTGGTTTGAATTCGCGTTTTTCACGTGGAAAGCCTAACGTCTCACAAATGTGTTCGACTTGTTGCTGTAAATTAACCAGTTCTTGTGTCCCATTTTCAGCAGAAACCCAAAGCACATAGCGTTTGGATTTTTTTACTTTATTAATATCGGGAAACGTTCCCATACTTCCAAATTTCAGCGTAAATTTTTGAAATTGAATGGTAGCTAAGCGCGTTTTAAGTTCCGACACTTTGTGTTTCGGCACTTCGCCTAAAAATTTAAGTGTGATGTGAAGATTTTCTGGAGGGACAATTTTCTGTTTCATCCCTTCTAACGGCTGAAAAGCACGTTTCCAAAGGGAATATAACTCTTTATTTGGTATATCTACAGCAATAAAGACTCGCATTGTCTCGCCACCATCGACTTTCCTTCTATTTAATTTAATTTAACTTACTTGCGTTTTTCCCTCAAACATTTTAAAACTGGCTTTGAGCCATAACGGGATTAAAAAGGCACTTACCACGACCAACATAACAGTGGATGAGTAGAGCGGCAAAGTAAAGATACCAAGATCTAAAGCAACGGCAACGAAGACTAAGACAACTTCACCACGAGCCGCCATGCTAATGCCAACTAAATACGAGTCCTTAAGATCAACATCCCCAGAGATTTTTGCAAAAATCCCAGAACCGATCACTTTGCTAATAATTCCAACTGTTACGACTAAAACGGAAAGCATAATCAAATCCAGACTCAAAAAATCCCACAAATTAATTCGCAATCCAACTGAAATAAAGAATAACGGGATAATCCAATGTCCCATGGCTGACATTTGTTGATTGACGGTCTCCGAATACTTTTTATTGGTGTTGATGATTACACCCGCAACAAAGGCACCAATAATTGGAGCTAAGCGTAAGGTTTCGGCTAACCAAGCCATAAAAAATAGAAGTGTCAATGCCACAATGATGGGAAGATAATGGTCACTTTGCTTTTCTAAGTAAGGCATAATAAGCTTAGGAAAGATGTACTGAGCCAAAATAAAAGCCACTATGAAGAAAACAACGATTGAGACTAATATAAGAAGTACATCAAAAAGTGGTTGCGTTTCTGCGGCTTCTTCCTCGATAATGATTCCTAAAACCACGGTTAATAATGTAAGAGCCAAAATGTCATCAATAACAGCCGCGCCAATCATAACTTTGGCTGGTTTACTATCGACTTTATCAATATCCATGAATGTACGAATGCTTATGCCGATACTGGTTGCTGTAAGCGTAGCTGCAAAAAATAGTCCTACTTCAAACGAATTTAATTCCACGGGAATGATAAAACTCCCATACATATCCCCTATAACCAAAATCAGCCCCAAACCCGCAAGAAACGGCACCACTATGCCACCAATCGCCGTGCTCATTGCGTTTTTCCCTGCTCGACGCAATGATTTAAGATCTAATTCCAATCCAACTTCAAAGAGCAGAAAGAGTTCGGCGAGCTGAACTAAGAAAAGGAATACTTTTATTGCAATATCTATTTGATCTTGTGAAAAATTCAGCAGAGCAGATAATGATGAGCTTTTGTCATTTAACGTTAGTATGGCTAAAAAGCTTGGTCCTAACACAAATCCTAAAAAAATTTCACCCAATACCATTGGTTGTTTGACTTTTTTCGCAATTTTGTGTATTATATGCAAAGAGACCAAAAAAATGGCTAACACAAAAAAAATCAAACTGTATGAAACTTCTGCCATCCCCTAAACCTCCTTACTTAATTTTCTTGATAAAAGTTTATATTTTTTCTTTTTAATGCCTAATCTATTGGAT
>WAPZ01000113.1 GCA_015520535.1 Candidatus Heimdallarchaeota archaeon | reverse complement strand
TCTAATGTGTTTACCTATAGTATGGGTAAAAAATATAAGAATTGATTTAAATGGATGGTTAAAAGATCCTAAAATTATGGGTGCAAAAAATGAATGTAGTTAAACAGTCAAAATACATTACCTTCGTCTTAGCAGTTGTCACGCTATTATTAGTCGGATGGGCGTTAATAAATGCCTATTTGTCCAATAGCATTACTTTTTTCGACATCCGTGGTGCCATCAGTTTTGAATCCTTCACCTCATGGTCGCTAGAACAATTAGGCATTTTAATTTGGGAAGGCTTTTGGATTACCTTCGGCGCTTTTATTGTGTATCGACTGGTGAAAAATGCTAAAAACAAACCAAGTGAAGCTACGGTAAAAAAATTAGAGCGCTTGGAAAAAAGCTGGATTTTAACTGCACTTGTCGGTCTTACGTTTCTTGCTCTTATCACCATTCCCATCGCAGCACCATATCTCTATGGTCCCTATACGACAAAACCATCGCCAGATGCACAAATCGTAGTAGTAACTGCATCTCAATTTAATTTTATTATCAGTAGCCCTAACAGCAATCCACAAGCCCTAGATTCAAACAGAATGATTGATTTCCGTCTTAACACAACAGATGTCACTCATGGTTTTGGTTTATATGATGAAAAAGGAAAAATTTTCATCCAAGCTCAAATTGTTCCCGGTTACACGACCAAGATACGCATAAACCTACCACCTGGTCAATACCAAATAATCTGCTTAGAATACTGTGGCGTCGGTCATCACGGCATGGCAACCCAGCTTGGGGCTATAACCGTTGTTTAAATGATATGGAGGTAGAAAAATGGCAAATTTCTTAGCAAAAATGGAAGAAAAAGATTATCATCGTGAAGTTAAAGATTTAACTATGGCCTATATGATAACAGGTTTCACAATCTTTGTGCTTGGTGGAACATTAGGTTTAACAATGCGTCTTTCACAAGCAGGAATCATTAGAATAAGTCCGGAATTATGGTATCGTTTTATGACATTACACGGTGATGCAATGTTTATCGGTTTTGGCGTCTTTATGGCTATAGGGTTAACCTATTATGTCATTGTTTATGCATTAGATGCACCATTACACTCTTTCTTATGGGCTAAAATTGTATACTGGCTCTATATAATCGGTGTTGTCTTAGTCGTTCTTGGCACTATAGTTTTTGGTTTTGCTGCCAGTTGGGTTTTTCTTTATCCGCTACCAATCCCAGAACGTAATAACGTTCCGGTGTGGGATAATACCGGAGCTAGTGTCTTCTTAATTGGCGTAATTATCCTTGGTGTTGCCATCATCCTCTATACCATCGAAATTCTTCTGACCGTCCAACAAAATGGACCTGGTATTTTGCGTGGGTTAGGTATTGATTTTCTACGACCACCAGACGATAAAGAACATGGAACATACAAATGGGGCGATAAACCTTTCCCAGTTGCTGTCATTCCACTTACAGTTAATGCACTCGGTATGCTTTTGGCAACTCCAGTTTTTGCTATTCTTTTAATATTAATGCTATTCGAAGTTAACGGTTTTATAAACGTTTTTGATGCACTGATGGCAAAAAATATGCTCTGGTGGTTCGGACATCCAGTCGTCTATCAATTACTTTTCCCAATGGCGGGATTCTTCTATTATATAGTACCAAAATATGCAAAACGACCCCTTTTAGGACAAAGAGCACTCGCTGGCACTTGGTTCTTGGCTACACTCGTTCAAAATACGGTTTGGGCTCATCACATTTATATGGATTTTGTTCAACCCCTTCCAATTACAGTAACGATGCAACTAACTACCTATGCCATTACCCTTCCATCACTAGGTTCACTCTTTGCTTTAAGTGCAACTATATATAGTGGTGAATGGGAATGGGATCCAGTTTCACTCTTTGCATTTACCGGAATTGTTGGTTGGTTCTTAGCTGGAATTCAAGGGGTTATCAACGCTACTATATGGGAAAACACCATCATTCACAACACGTTATGGGTTGTGGGACATTTTCATACAATGGCGTTGCTAAATATTACCAGTGGATTTTTTGCACTCGCATACTATTTATTACCACAGTATACCGGCCGCCCAATCGAGCGAAAATATGCCATCTGGCACTGGTGGGGCCACATCATTGGCATCTTCGGCATGGTACACTTCTGGCTCTTGCAAGGACTTCTTGGTGTCCCACGACGAAGCGCGGAATTTACTCTTGAAAAACTACCTGAATCACTGGTCTCAAACGCATGGTTTTTAACGTTATTATCCGTTCCGTTTTTCTTAGTTATGGCAGCTGCCCAACTATTCTTCTTCATAGTGTTTGTGAAAAATATATGGGGTGCGTCAGAGCCTTCCACTGCTCCAGTTAAAACTGTGTCCTAAAAAATTAAAAAATCTTTTCTTTTTTTATTCTTAAAATGATCTCTTTTTAGGTGTCGGGATTTTTTCGTTTCTATGACTTTTTTTCATTAAGAAATCGGCATTATCTCAAAAAAATAATATAAAAGGGAACCTAAAGAACGTATGTTACAAACATAAGGAGGAATTTTTTGTGATCCCCGAACAATATAAAGCTTTTAAGGAAAGATTTGCTGAAGTAATGGACGTTTATGACAAATTAGGTGACAAAATTCATCAATATGGTTCTTTAGATGAAAAAACTCGACGATTAATTAAATTGGCATACGCAATTGCTATTGGTTCTGAAGGCGGTACACACGCCCAAGTGCGAAAAGCTCTGGCGAGTGGTATTTCAAAAGATGAAATTTACCATACACTTTTGTTAGGATTACAAGCCATTGGATTTGCCAAAACGGTTGCCGGTTTCACTTGGATTAACGACATTCTTAGA
>WAPZ01000112.1 GCA_015520535.1 Candidatus Heimdallarchaeota archaeon | reverse complement strand
GGACTTTCATTTATTCTTCTAGCTGTGGGAATAACTTTCAGTCTTCTTGAAAAAAACCAATATGCAATTATCAGTGAAATTGGATCAATTTTGCTAAGTACTGGAAGTTTTCTTAGTTATTACGCGAACTCAGATGCATACAACCTCATCATTCCATTTGGAGTCGTCGTCATTGCTATTGCCGTGTTTTTTGAGTGGAAAGAGCGTAGTTGACGAAAAATATCCAATTAAATGAAAAAGAGCCTTAACCCTACAATAAAAAAGGACGACTGGCAAGATCAATGTATACTGAAACCTTTTCCATCGGAAAAGACCGTACTAGAGTCTTATTCCAAATCACATGGTTAAAAAAAGGACTTGTGGTAATCATCTCAGGTGGCATCAGTCATATTGGCACCGTGGTGTATGGACAACCGTATTTAAGAGAAAAAAACAAAACGTTTGGCTGTACAATTTCGATGATTAATCCGCCAAAACATAAAGAATATATCGTGGCGACTGAGATGTGCCGCTATATCGTTGAGCACTTAGGAATTCCCGCGGTAATAACTGGTGGAATTCATATAGAAAATGCCTTACCCGAAGAAATTGAGGCAATCAAAGACCATTGTCGTGCAGCTGCACAAAAAATAGTTGCCAGCACTAAATCAAATAGGTACAATTCCTCTAAAAATAGATAGATGAGTAGAAATACAAACCTTCTCTTTTTTCTCCTATAACGTCCTTCTTAAGGTGTAACACGCATTTTCTTCGTCAATTTGGAGCAGGCGTCGGGTAATCATCACGTTGATAGTCTTTCTAAAGAAATCATAGGCGTTTTTTCTGGTAATGTTTTCCCGTACAATGTCAAAGAGCGTATCATGTCGCAAACATTGATGTTCTTTCAACGTAGCTTCTATTTGACGCCATAGCGGTTCTTTGAAAAACAATAACTGTGAAAACAGACTATAAGTATTGACTGTTGTTCCAACTAAGGTTTTTTCCTTGTCAAAAAGAATTAAGCGTTTTAGTAATGTTAGCTGTGTTTGTATTTCGTTTACTAAACGAAGACGATGGAGAATTTTTTCAAATTTCTTTTTACCAAAATGATAATTAACATCAATTTGCATTCGAAGCAAAGAAATAAAGGTTGCGGGTGAATAAGTAATAAAGACACTATTTTGGGTATTAAATTGTTCCCAACAACGTTTGACAGCGTCTTGATAGTCCGTATTCATTTCAAAAAACTGAATCTTTTGCTGACCATCATATTCATCTTTAATGTGACCAAACAGCTCTTTAAACCTTATAATTCCCGAAAAAAGATTAAAAAGCGCACGTGAAAGCGTTGTTTTATCTGGGGTACTCAAATACGCCCAATAAATCAGTAATTTCAGTTCATCTTCAGAAATATTACATAATCTTGTTAACTCTTTTGAAATAAGAACGTGTTGAAGTGATTTATCATAAAGAGAGGACTTTTTATCGACTAATATGATTTTTTCGGCAAGTTTTTGCGCTTCATTCAACGTTTTAAGGCTTGAAACCTTTGTTGTTCGCAAATATATTAAAATATCAGGAAAATAAAAGACTATATTTTTATGTGCCACGTTTTTGTAAAAAAAGGTAAAAAAAGAGACGACGTATTCTTTTTGAAAAATAATGCTGGGATCTATAACAATAATTTTTCTAGCTGAATCACTTTCACTCATTTTTGCACCAATATCAAATTATCGCAATAATTTGGCTCTATTGGAGATTAATTCTCTCCAAGTTTAAGAAACTTTTGGTTCTTGGCTGAAGACCCATAATTAGGAATGCCTAACTAGGTAACTTTTTAAATTAGTGCCAAATTTCTTTCAATAAAACGAATATAACGTGAGGAAGATGGGTGGTATTGTTTTTTTCAAAACAAAGGACTTAAATACGATTGAAGATTTTTATATAGAAAAATTACACATGAAAATCTGGTTGACTCTAAAAGATGGATCTATTTTGCAGCAAGGCAATCTGTTACTTGGTTTTCAGCAAGATGCCACAGCTGAAACGATGGGAACAATTACGCTTTTTTATCAGACACGTGGTGAAGTAGAAAAAATGCGCCAATTACTGGTGGATTTTGTGGAAAGTCCACCGCAAAAAGATGCCGAAGAATTAATATATTACTTCTATGCCAAAGATCCCGAGGGAAGAACCCTTAAAATTCAAACATTTCTGCAACCTACAAAAGCACATATGGAAGGGGGACAACTATTAAGGACACGCCGAAGTATTCGCTACTTTAGGAACACTCCCGTCCAAAAAACAACATTGTGGAATGTCCTTGATCTCGCTAGATTTGCACCCAGTGCCAAAAATTCACAACCCTGTTATTACGTAATTATTGAAAAAAAAGAATTATTAGATCAACTTGGCAAGCTAAATCCGCCAAGTACCGAACCACTCGGAAGAGCCCCCTTAGCTGTCGCTATTTGTGCTGACCCTTCTATTTCAGAACACTACGTCCAAGATTCATGTATTGCTGCCTACAATTTCATGTTAGCGGCATGGTTGCACGGATTAGGCACATGTTGGATTGCTTCCATGGACCGAGACGATGTCAAAAACTGGCTAAAAATCCCAAAAAATCACTACATTGCAACAATTACTCCACTCGGTTATCCAGAATATGTCCAACTAACGCCACCACGAAAAGATGTCAATGAGATTGTAAAATTTATCGAAGAATGAAATAATTTCATTAATCTATAAGACTAATTACGTTGGGATACACCAAAAAAGACAAAAAATAAGGAAAAAAAAGCGAACGCATACTTACGAGTGCTCATGGTGGCTGTAGTAGTACCAAATGCTGGCAATAAGACCGATTACACCGATGACAAAGAAAAGTCCACCTAATGGTAAGAGAATGTTGCTATAGTCCTTGAGGAAGAATCCAGCAATCAGTCCAAGGATACCAAGAACTAAAACCACTAAACTGCCATAGCCCCAATATCTAGAGGCTTTAAACGATTCAAATATTTTATCAAACCAATTGGTATATCCTGGTTTTTTTGTTTCGTATCCCATGTGTTTTCACCTCTTTTTTTAGCATCGAGGTTTTACATGGAATACGAAATTGTGTTTTGTTTGAATGATTTTTTATAACAATATTTCTTTTCAATTATTCCTCTCATCCCATATTTTTTAAAATTAACGATTTTTAAAACGAAACGGTATATGCGTACATTTGAATTTGCAAATGTATCAAAAATATTAGATGATGCTGAAACAAATTGATACGTCATTGGACGGATAAGATTCGTAAATGGGAAAAAACAGAAAGTAAAAGAGAGAAAAGAGTGTGTTTATTTTTTATTCCTTTTATATCGGATTATAGCAATGGTTACGAGAAGAGTAATCAGTATTTCAAAACTGAAGCCAAAATAGCTTATTTCGCTGGTAGGTGATGTGTTAGTAGATGTTGCTGGTGTTGTAGCTGAAGAGGTGCTTTTCTTAAAGATGTAGGTAAAGAGTAAGGAAGTAATGGACACATTATTGTCATATAGTGTTGCTTTAACGGTAAAGTTGCTAGTGCTATCAATTAATTGGGAAAAAGAAATAGAAGTCGACGTAGCATCACCAAATGTCAGTGTTTGGGTATTAGTTTTTACATTGGTTCCGTTTTCATAGGTAATAGCCATATCAATGGTAGTTACAGTTTTATCTAAATCAAAAACCTCAAATTCTGCAGTTAAAGTATTCGTGGTAGAATTTACCAGATATTTTTGTATACCAAAGGTTGGAAATTTTCCTAAAGCCGTATTGAGCGCCCAAAATACATCCACATTTTTTTCGACTGTGTATTGATCGATTCCGGGACCATACGCATAAAAGCCGACTTTGGTATCGGTATGCGAATTAGTGGAAAATTGTGCGGATAGGTTTTGAATTCTTTCAAGACGTAAAGTCATGTTTTCTTCGCGCGTCATTCCTTGATGGGGTAGTTCATTGCTTAAATTAGAGTAATCTAGTATTTGAAGGCCGCCAGTTTCATGATCGGCACACACAATTAAAATGGTATTTCCCTCTTTTTCTGCAAAGGATTTTGCCACACGGACAGCATGTTC
This sequence comes from Candidatus Heimdallarchaeota archaeon, assembly GCA_015520535.1. Classification (GTDB taxonomy): domain Archaea; phylum Asgardarchaeota; class Heimdallarchaeia; order Hodarchaeales; family S146-22; genus S146-22. Next base: position 960 of record WAPZ01000112.1, on the reverse strand, counting down.
AAACATTATCGTTTCAATAACTGTACGCGTCAAATTGCGTTCATGGCTTCCATGGTCAATCCTTCCTCCCTCGATCATGACGAAAAACGGATTATTTTTTTGAGAAAGCAAGTCCAACGCCTTTTTTGTCATGTCAACAATACTTGGATCTATAGTAGGATCACGGTCAATTTCATAGGGCATATTGTATTGGCGAAAGATTCCAAGTGCCTTTTCTGTATTACTGTTAAGATTATTAAGTTCATTTAAATTAGTGACCAGCGAATAACCATATCGTTGTGCGAGAGCCTGTGCCCCAGCAACTCCATTAATATAGGGAAGATCTAATCCACCACCAAAAACCACAGAGAGATTGTGTCGCAAAATTTGATGCATTATAGTTTTTTTGGAATCTCTATCCGGAACATGAGCCGCAAATACGGCCGGTGTGGCATGCATAAACTCCGTGGTAGTCACCAAACCCGCGTTATATCCAAAATCTTCTGTTAAATATTCCAAAATGGTCTTAAAAGGATATTTTCCCGAGGCATCCATTGCAATTCGTGAATTTTCTGTTAAATGACCTGTTGATAAGGCAGTTCCACCTGCAGCACTGTCTGTAGTAAAATTGTGAATGTTTCGTGTGTCATAGAAATATTTTACGGGAAGTTCATCCATGATTGTGCCATTTTCGACACCATATTCAATTAAACTTGCGGCACGGACATGTTCTGGTCCCATCCCATCGCCAATCATGAAAATGATATTTGGCATATTAGTATTATTATTATTTTGTTGTTGTAAGGATACTTGCCCTTGTGTATTTTCTTGATCCGCACTGACGTTAGAAGGACTATAAATAGTACCCATAACTATTGAGGTTGTTATTAGGAATGTTATTAAGAGGGGAATCATTCGATAGACTAAACTCTTTATTTCAATTTTTTGACCTATTGTCTGGCGTTTCACTTTATCACACCA
>WAPZ01000111.1 GCA_015520535.1 Candidatus Heimdallarchaeota archaeon | reverse complement strand
GACAATTTCTTTTGCTATTTCAATGACAGTGTTAGGGTCGTCAGTATCGAGGATTTGGTTGACAAGATTTTTCAATCTTTGTCCTTTTTCACCATCGATAACAAACATAAATCGTGCAACCGGCGGACCGTATTCTTCATCACCTATCAATTCTTCTCTAACCTCGACGTCCATGAAATACTTTGATCTTGTTTCAAATTCCCTTTCTATTTCTTTTCTCGTTTTATCATCTGTTGTTTTGTTTAATGTTATAACAACACGATCACTATCGTCGGTCGTTATTTCACCGTCCTCGATATCATATTTTTCAACGATATCTTCAATCTTTAAGAATTTTAGAACAGAATCATAAAGAAGTTCGTTCTTATCTAGTGGTAATACTCTAAAAACTTCTTCAATTTTCATTTGTAACTTTTACTCTTCTGACTACGTTTACTATTTTGTTTTGCAACCACTTGGCCCAAAAAGGTTGTGGCAGGTTCCAACCAATAAACGCCCCGACCAAAACCCAAAGTAGTATATCAGTCATTTGTTTTCTCCTCTTTATTATTATTTACTTTTTTGTAGCGGGGGCAGGATTTGAACCTGCGACCTCCGGATTATGAGTCCGGTGAGCTACCGCTGCTCTACCCCGCCGTTGATCTGGTGGTGAAGGCAGGATTCGAACCTGCGACCACACCGTTATCAGCGGTGTGCTCTACCAACTGAGCTACTTCACCAGATTACTTTATAGATATTCTAAAATTCGTACGTTTTTGACAACAGTTTGTTTAATTCCTTTATATTCTTTGTGATCTTTTATTGTTGCAGATATTTTGTATTTTTCACCTTTATCTAGTTTTTCACCAGCAGTTGTAAACCATGTAATTATATTTCCTTCATCTGTCTTGAATTGTACAAGATACAAGTCAATCAGATTTCCAAACCGGTCATATGTCGTTTTTACAGGTCGTTTTTCTGTAACAACAACTTCGACACGTATTCTATCGCCAATGTTCCCTATATATTCAGAATTTTTCGGACGATCTTTTTCGGAAACGTGCTGCTTCCATAAGCCGAGATAAGATAACCAAGTTGCAATATAATTTCCTTTTACTGGTATATCATGTTGGTTTTTTAATACAGATAAATTTCTTTTATATGGAGTATCATTAAGTTTATTAACTACATCATCAAAATCTTCTATAGCAAGCTTTGCTAATGTTTGATATTTGTCTTGATGTTGATAAAATTCATCACGATCGTCGTTTTGAGCAAGGGAAAAAAGGATAGCTATTACACGATCAAAGGTTGACGTAAGGTCATAATTTCGTGCTTTTGTTATTGAAATCCAGCCGTATTTGTCTATGACAAATAAACCAACAGCAGAAAGAGTTAGAGTGTCAACCGCATCGTACGTTCCGAAACCTTTCCCTTTAGGAAGAAAATCTTCGTTGTCGAAAATGTTCAATTCTTCAAAATATTTGTCAATTCCGAGAATCTTATTAACATTATGACCAATAAAATCCCTTAAACAATTTGAACCAACAATTTTTATTTCACCGTTTTCTACGTTTTTGAGAATATATGTTTTTATTCTTCTTCTTATCTTTTTGCAGTGGTCACACCTTGGGGCAACTTTATACGGGTCAAACGGAAGATCATGAATATTAAAATTCTTCGAAACATAACTTAAATATGGTTTGTCTAGCTCATAAGATATTACACCGACAATGTCCCAATCACCTAATTTCAGTTCTCCTTTTGTGAAAACCTTTACGTCATAAGTGTAAAATCCTGCTAATTGATCACGATCTTTTCTGATTTCCTTTTTGAGAACAGTATATTCAAGATGTGGAAGTTGATATTTTTCTGCACGTTTGTTAAATTTCTCAATTCTTTTGAGAAGTTCATCAAATTGATATTGATCTATATTTGTGAAAACATGCTCAAACATTTAAAGTTCCCCAATGTGTTGACTAGACGCTATATAGGGTATTACAATTATTTATGAACGGCAAGATACGATAATACAGTGAAGAAAATCGAAAAACTGATTGAGAACGCTATTGAAATTTCGCAAAATTCCGATCTTGATCATAAGATCGGAGCAATTATCGTTGACGGAAAGTATAATGTAATATCAACAGGTTACAATAAAAGAAAGACTCATCCAAAACAATATTATTATGCAAAGAGTTATGATGTCAACAAGGTGTTTCTTCATGCAGAAATAGATGCTCTAATTAAGAACCGTAAACAAAAACCTCATGCAATTATTGTTGCAAGAAAAAAGAAAAACGGAGATAATGGAATTGCAGCTCCGTGCCCTATTTGTAGGGCAGCAATAATTGAAGCTGGAATTAGGGAAATTGTTTACACTACAGACGACGGATATATTGTCGAATATATAGAGAGGTAATCAAAATGATCAATGAGTCACGAAAAGAAATTGGATTCAAAATTGCATTGTTGTCAACACTTTACGAGAACAACATCGACGAAGAACTAATTG
>WAPZ01000110.1 GCA_015520535.1 Candidatus Heimdallarchaeota archaeon | reverse complement strand
CATTAAATTCTAATGATTTCTTGCATAATAGATGTTTTTTATTAAAGTGTGGTTACTTTTTCTTTTGCTTCCATTTTAACACTATACAAATTTTCTAATTTAAAATTTTTGCCATGTCTTAAAGCTCGGTTAAAAATTTTAAATGTGGTGCTACTTCTGATATGATTAGTTTTTTAAAGTTATAGCCGATGCTGTAGCTGGAGCCAACGCCCATACAAAATCTTGCAATGGCTCTGATAAAAAAGAAACGGTGTGAAAAAATGAAATCTTTTAATAAAACAAAGAAGAAAATCGCTCTAATCTTCATTTTAGGGTTTATATTCTCTCTAACTTCACTTAAAATCAATGTCCTTCCAACTTCTGGTGCATTTGATTTAGCAGCTGGTGATACTATCATCTATACCGTCACCCAATGGCAGTTTCCAATCGACAAAGTCACGAACGTGACTGGCGGTGTAGACCTTGATTTAACTGGAAGCAGCATCTATGTAAAAATCATGCGCGTCAGCCCTTCTGAAGGATGGTATACAGCTTCTGCGGGCGTCATACTAGGAAAAACTGCGCGTTTTAATTTAACCGCGTTATCAGAGGGAGAATTGCCTACGAGTCAATACGGCCTCAATCTTGAAGATGTGCAAGTCCCCGAAGGTTTTGGCTTTAGAATGGGCGGTGAAGAAAAATTTTGGATCTCATTTGACAATGATCGTCCTGTCCTCTTATATTTAGATCCTGACAAATGGAGTGATCACAAAGCTGCTTTAGAAAGTGAAAATGCAACTGTGCAAGAAACAAACGATGAATTTAAAGCCACAGTAACAGAAGAAGGCCTGACATACGAATTAATCTGGGATAAAACCACCAATCCTGGACTACTAAAGTCATTTTCAGTAACAGGACAAATGAACTTCGATGATGGTACTTCTGCCAGTGTTAACATAAAAATTGAATTCCAATCCAAGGAAAATAAACCTTTACCAAATAAAAACTTAGTTGAACTCGAACTGAAGAAGGATAGCTCCTTTACCTATAGTGTGACAGGGGATCTTCAAAACCAGATTAATACTTCCGACCTTCAAAACATTTCCGATAGCATTGATGCTTGGAAACAAAAGACTATCACCAAATATCAAATCAGTGATATCGATGGTGTCTTCTACAAAACCAGTATTTATGGACCTGTTGATATAAATGATCCATCAAAAGGTTTAGATGAACGGTCAGTAGCAACGTATGATGGTTTTACCGCTGATGTCGCATCGTACAACTCTTTTAGTGACAGCTATTACTCAGGAGCTACTCCATTTGTAGGGAGCACCGCAGCTCCTCTTGTGACTCCGGATTGGGATTTATGGAAAGCATCAGCCATCTTTAGTAAAGCTATAGTAGATACAATTGAAACGTTCGTCACCAGTAATGACTTTAAGACCACGGTACTTGACGGTCCTGGAATCACTTTAAACACCTTTAGCCTTGAAGTTGACTATCAAGAAAGCGGAGATTTCAGACACATGGTTGCCGAAGCCCATCTCAAGGTTACTGTTGATGGACAAAAGTTTTTTGAGAATATGACCGAAGGCACACAACAAGGACAAGGCACTTTAACCATCCAGCTTGATGCAAAAATCTGGACAACCTATTATAAAGATGGTGTGCTTGCAGCTATGGGATTTGATGTGAGCTTTGACATGAATGGAAACAACTTCGGCATGGTAACTGGCGGCGGCGGTCAAGGTGGTGGGTCACAACCAGAAACCATCAATGGTGAACTAAAAATCGATTCAAAAATAATATTGAACAACAAAGAATACAATCCACCAGAGCCAGCAGCAGCAGGACAAGGTGGTAGCGTCCTTCCAACACCAGGATTTGAGGCACTTCCTTTACTTATTGTCATCCCAATCATTAGCATGGTAGCAATTGTTAGAAAAAGAAGACATGCCTAAATAACAACAAAGCTTTTCTTTTTTTATTTAATCTTTAATTTTTTTTGCTTTTTTTTGATTTTTGACTTTGAGGCTATTTTAAACAAAAGCACTGTATAAATTTTTACGAAAATAAGCGTTATCTATGCGAAATATAAAACTTTCTTGATGATTGGTTAACACATTTGTGGAAAAAACAATCATTAATCTGTAATCATCCGATACGAACGAGTTTTTCTGGTGGGAACTGGCCATAATTAGAGTTATATGGTATCGATCTCCACTATGGTTGTCACCGCAGAAAAGACTGTAAACTGATCCTAACAGTAGAATAAGCGCAAAAATTTTTTGGTAGATCCTGAAAAAAGAAAAAAAACCTAGAAATCTATATTGCTGGATTTTTTCGAAATTCAAGTGAAGTTTCATGCTATATGCCACAGCTTGCTATAAAGTGGTGGAAAAACAGTTGAATCGTTTTATCCTTCAATTTTTAGTGTTGTACATGATAATACAGATAGAATCGTAAACGCTTGAACTCCCACATCCTTATATGTGCATGTTTTCATGGATTTATTCTTCTTCTTCAGAGTCAGTAATTGTGGTGGTAGTAGTATGTGGTGGTGCGTTTTTTTCGTATGATAAAATGGTTTTGACGATAAGTTGTTTGTATTGTCGGACTTTTTGTGGCTGATTTCGGATTTCTTCCATCTTTTTTTGGTCAATGACTTTTTTTAAGAGGGGACTGATTGAAAGAAGCCAACGTTGCGTATTTTCATCATATTTTTCGATATCGACGTCACCTAATTTGGCAGAATGTTTTTCTAAGAGTAATTGACGCTGAACTTCTTCTAAAAACCATTCTTGCATGCTCGGTAATACATTTACTAATCGAATCCCCGATATGAGGAGAATAATGAGACCTAATATGAGTGTGGTGCTCCTTAAAATGAATATGTCACCAATCAGTTCGCTGTAAGAAAGGATAATGAATATAGCACCCACTCCATGTAAAAAATAGGCTTTAGAAAAACGAATAAACTTTATTCGAGTATTTCCTTTTAGTTGTTTAACAGATTGATAAAAGATAAAGCTGACGCCGAAGATCGAGATGCTCCAATAGATAATGGCAAAAAAACTCAGCGGTAATGAGAAAATAATGAAATAGATTTGATATGTGGCGTTTAAATTGATAATTTTGATGGCATCGAGAAATCCTTCGCTGGTAATAAGTAAGGTGGTTGTCATTGCCAAAATAATGGTAAACAGAAAAACTAGTAGAAGCCACGGACGATCAGTAATAAATTCACTTCCTTTGATGACCCAGATTGCGCTTAAAAGTAATAAAAGTAGGGAAGGAACACTGATAAATCCAATAATTCGTAACGCAATTTTAGCATATGTTGGCTGATTAAGATACCCAAAAATCATACTGACAGCTAGTAAAATCAATGAAACGCCGACTGCAATGGAAAAAATGGTATGGAACAGATTTGGTGGATAATAAGGGTTTTTCTTATAACTATAATATGCTAATAAAAAAAAAGACAAACTTACAAAAGTGAGGACCGTAACGGCAATAAATAAGAGACCTAAGGCAAAATCATTGAAGAAATTAGCCCCATTAAAATTAAGTTCCAATATAAAAGGAAAGACGTTCGGCATTTGAAGCTCACATTATAAT
>WAPZ01000109.1 GCA_015520535.1 Candidatus Heimdallarchaeota archaeon | reverse complement strand
GGTGGCAAGATGTAAACTTTGTCATAGTAGTTTTCAACAATAAAGGGAAAAATTTTCACCCACATATCTATTAAACTGGGAACTAATGCATTTTCAAAAGTTATTTCCGACACTAAGCCCTTAATAAGATTTATAAATTCTTTTTGCGTTTTTTTGTCTTTATATGCCAGTAAAGTTTTTTGTTCGACTTTGTTTAACATTTGTTCACCCAATTTTTTTAATAGTTTTATTGACACGGAGAATGTGTCTAATATATTCAGACAGCATAAAAACCACTTTAAGGAGGATGAAAATTCCAATGTTAGTTCCTTATATGAAATATTATTTTAATAGTCCCCGATTTAGGCTTTTTTTGGTAAAAATTGTACTTTTAGTTTTCATTTTGATTTTATTGAACGGCTTGCTGCATGCTTTTGGTGATACGGGTGGTATAATACCAAATGATCCACCTAATGGCAACCCCCCAAATGATGGAACTAAGTAAAAACTAGGATACCAATCTTTGACTTTTTTCTTTTTCTTTATATAACGTATGGTAGAGGATTTTGCATTTTTCTTTTACGTTAAACAACGTTCCCAAAATAAGGCAGATTTGATTGATTTACAAGATTTTGTACAAAATAACTCATGTTCATAGGAACTGTGTGCTGTGACCACTAAATTATCTTTTATTAACCTTTTTTTAAAATGCAGAATCTTTAAATGCTGCATTGGATTTTTTCAAAAGATTAAAATCCTCTTAAAGTGTTCACGGTGTTACTCAATTTCTTTTACTATCAATATGGACGTAAAATTAAGCATGAACTGTTATTATTGTATTACGCATCGAAAAGAACGGCTCGGTGTTTTCTTTAACATTTGTTGGAACTAATATTAAGATTTTAAGCATTACAAAAGTGATTGCGGATAGTTGGTCCGCAAAACGGTCAACGAAATGTAAAGGGAAACTAAAATGAAATATAGGAAAAATAAAATGTTTTTAATTAGTTTGGGTCTAGCTCTTGTCTTTATTGTGTCTTTTTCTGGCATACAATCTATAATGGGATCAGTGATCGTTATAGACACAACAAAGGCAACAATTGACGACACTCGAGGCAAAATAATTGCACAGAATTCATTAAGTCAGGCAGCATTCTCTCCAACAGTTCAAGATTTTACGACATTGTCTCAAAACTCACCTGCCTTGACGACTGCTGCGACTAATGAAATAACAATTGCTGGTGCACCATCAATTGGTAGTACAGACAATAACTTTGCTGATGATAAGGCTTTTCAGATATTTAAAGAGGGTACTTTCTTTCCACAGCAGAGTCATTCAAAAATTGAATTTGTTGCCCACAATAATTACGATACTATAAAAGTGGCAGTCACGCGAGTGAATGATATTTACGCACGTTATCTCTACATTTACGTAAATGGTGTTCAAGTGAGCAAAACACTGATTGGAAGTGGGACCACAACCATTAGTGCTTCACATTCTGGATCAAATGGTGACGTTATTACTTTGGATATTTATTATGGTGGTTATGCCAATCGTGGATGGCTTCTAAACTATGCTTATTTGTATAATGGTGGTGTAGGATATGAAGTAGACAATGTATATTTCCCCAAAGTCGGCAATTCAAAAATCGAGGCGTATTTCATTGGTGGACCGTCTACATACCTTGATCTAAGCGTATTGAGAGTCAATGACATTTATGCACGAAGCCTTTCCGTGTATGTTGATGATACACTCGTTGTCCCAGAGTTTGTTATTTCTTCGTCTTACTCCGGAACGCTTTATTTAGGGTCTTTCGCTAAAAGAAGCGTGCATTTGTTAACAATTCAGATTCGTTGGGGTGGTTACGTAGATCGTGGCTGGCAACTTACTCGAATGCGAGTGCACTATTTTGCGACTTATGTGGAAATTGACTGGATGCCCAACTATAAACCTGATTCTGCGGTGCTAAGTTATATTGAAGATTACTACAAAAACAATGGATATGAACGCATTGACTTATTTTATGACGAAGAAGTCCCACTAGATGAAGAAGTGGATGGAACAGACCTTCAAAACCTTTACAATCAATACGCTGACTACAAATATTATTCTAACTATCGATACATGGTCTTTGGAAAATATGCACCAAATGGGGCTTTAGGATTCATGCTTACATGGATGTCTGGCTCAGACATTGTCTTTTCTCGTTATGCCTTTGTGGCAATGCAAGCAATTAAAGACACTTGGTGGTGGCTTTGGGAGCCTGAAGTCGATAAAGTAAAAGTGGTAGCGATGCATGAACTTGGTCACACACTCACAATTCTCAAAGTCGATAGTAACGGCAACGAATATTACGATTGGAGTTATTCAGACTCAGTAATGGCAAAGATGGGATACGATAATGTCCAACCATCCCCCTATTATTCAAAGTTTTGGTGGACTAATAACTGGTGGAATCTAAGACAAGATTTTGACAGTCAAGGGCAAAAACCGTATTCAGAAGTCCAAACATAAGCTAATAGACTTTTTTTATAGTTTTTCTTCTCTTTCTTCTCTTTTTTGTTATTTAGGAAAATATAGTGATAGCGTAGTTTTTAGGTTTTTAAGTGTGT
>WAPZ01000108.1 GCA_015520535.1 Candidatus Heimdallarchaeota archaeon | reverse complement strand
GTATAAATGATAACCTACCACGTAATTAATTCAAAATTTGAGGCGAATGGTAATAATGCCAAGAATCATAGTAGTAGCCAACCGACTGATTGTCAGTGTTATAGAAACCGATGATAAATTACATTTTCAGCCGAGTATGGGAGGGTTAGCCACCGGTTTGGGATCGTTTAGTGAAAAAGAAGAACAATATGATATCATGTGGATTGGTTGGCCGGGGTTAAGCCAAGAACAGATCACCAGTTCTCACTTGGATGAAAATATCATTATAGAACGATTAAAAGAATATAATTGTATTCCCGTGTTTTTAACTGAAGAAAATATTGACAAATATTACCATAAATTTTGCAACAACACCATTTGGCCGTTATTTCATTATTTTCCCCAGTTTGCAATTTTTGATAGGGCGGCGTGGAATTCCTACGTTAAAGTGAATACACAGTTTGCTGAGATTGTTGCCGAAAACTATAAAGAAAATGATCTGATTTGGATTCAAGATTATCACTTAATGCTCCTTCCACAATTATTACGTGACAAACTTCCCACGGCGAGCATCGGATTTTTTTTGCATATCCCTTTCCCCTCGTATGAGTTATTTCGAATTTTACCATGGCGTACTCAGATTCTTCAAGGACTTTTAGGTGCAGACTTGCTCGGATTTCATACTTACGACTATATGCGCCATTTTTTGTCCTCAACACGGCGACTGTTAGGCTTAGACCATGAATTTGGCTATATAACGCTTGAAAATCGAACCATAAAGGTTGATACGTTTCCGATGGGCATAGATTATGACAAATTCGCAAAAAGTCGGAATGACTTGAGTATTCAAGAACGCTTAAGAAAATTGTACCTTAAAATTGGTGAACGAAAGATTATTCTCTCCGTTGACCGTTTGGATTATACAAAAGGCATTTCACTCCGACTGAAAGCATTTGATCAATTTTTAGAGACGCATCCTGAATTTTTAGAAAAGGTCACTTTGATTTTGGTGGTGGTACCGTCACGAACGAAGGTGCCCCAGTATGAGCATTTAAAACACGAAATCGATGAATTAGTGGGATATATCAATGGAAAACACGGAAAAATGGGCTGGGTTCCGATTTGGTATTTCTACCGCTATCATTCCTTTCCCGAACTCGCAGCGTTATATCAATTAGCTGACGTGGCACTGGTTACTCCCTTAAGAGATGGAATGAACCTAATAGCAAAAGAATTTTTGGCTACAAAGGAAAACGATAAAGGTGTTCTCATTCTAAGTGAATTTGCGGGTGCGGCGTCAGAATTAGGAGAAGCACTCCTAGTCAACCCCAATGACAATATGTCAATGGTGAATGCTCTTCATCAAGCGCTAACAATGGCTGATGACGAACAGCTCAAGCGCTTGCGCATCATGCAAAAAAGATTAAAACGATACAACGTCATAAAATGGGCACACGATTATCTTGACATGTTACATCAAATAAAAAAACAACAGCAGAAGTTTATGACCAAAATTTTAAATGAAACACTTAAAAATGACTTAGTTTCACAATACCAGCGTGCTAAAAAACGATTACTCTTTTTAGACTATGATGGAACACTGGTACCCTTTGTGCCCAATCCACAAGATGCGGCACCTGATGAAGAACTACTTTCTCTCCTTACTGCACTGAGCAATGCTAAGGAAAACGAAGTCGTAATTATAAGTGGCCGAGATCCCGAAACATTAGAAACATGGTTCGGAAAACTACCAATTTCTTTGGTTGGAGAACATGGGGCGTGGATCAGAAAAAAAGATGGAACTGTGATTTCTTCCGGGCAAATCTCCACATCTTGGAAAAAACTTATCCGACCTATTCTGGAAACACATGTTGATCGAACACCGGGGTCTTTTATTGAAGAAAAAAAATATTCATTAGTCTGGCATTATCGAAAAGTCGAGCCGGGACTTGGTGAAATCCGTGTACGTGAATTAATCGATACATTAAATACGTTTACCGCCAATTTAGATGTCAAAGTTTTAGAGGGAGATAAAAACGTTGAAATCAAACAAGGAATGATTGACAAGGGAAAAGCTGCCATGAAATGGCTGACGAAAGAAACATGGGATTTTATCCTCGCCGTTGGTGATGATAAAACCGATGAAGATTTATTTGAAGTCCTCCATACTAAAAATGCATACACCATAAAGG
>WAPZ01000107.1 GCA_015520535.1 Candidatus Heimdallarchaeota archaeon | reverse complement strand
ATGTGTATAAGAGACAGCCCATACTGTATACTTATATTCCAAATATTCATTTTACTGCCATTTTCAATGGAATACTCTTTGCGTTTGTTCATATGCCGACTGATGTCAAATATGCCATTGAAACAGGTTCTCCTTACACCATAGTGATTCGTTTTCTAAGTACAGCTCTTATTGGGTATTTTTTGGCACTATTATTCTTAAAAACGAATGATATCCGCTCATGTATCGTGTTTCATGGTGTCAATAATGCGGTGGCGCTTATAGCCAGCTTTGGTTTTACAACCAGCCTTTTCTTGATTTTTATAACGGTGTTTCTCCTTACTATATATTTTGTAATTCGAAATTACCGGGCATATATAGAGAATGTAAAATCGTTCTTTTCTTCTCTTAGCGCCGGAAGAACATATTGGTTAGTTATTGCAGTAACCTCAGTCATAATTACTGTTTTCATCATTTTAATCCCACTCCTTCTAGAACAGATAACACAGTCGCTTACCATACCAATTATCCCCGAATCAATGCGTACCTTTGCTATCGATGGCGCTTATAACTTGCTGTTGGGAATTTTTGCCTTTATAATCCTTCGTTTTTCTTTGAAAGCGTCGAATAACACGATTCACCCATAGAATTAGAGGTTAATCGTTTTCCTTTATTTTTTATTCGTAATAGACTTTTAAACGTGAGATCCATTTTAATTGGTCGAATGCTGCTTCAGCGCTTCAAAATATTTTTGGAATTCTAAATATATCATTTGTGGTGGAATTACACCTTTTTCTGTTATATAAGCGGCAATATCATCCCGACGAATACCTTCAAAGGCGGGATTATAAATTTCTAGGTTTTCTGGTGCCTCTTCCCAGATTTCAGAGGGATCTCGCATTTCTATTTGCGTCATCTTCCCAATTTTCGTTTCTTCGTCGAATTTCAACAAACTAGAGGCGACATAAAGCGGAATATGTTCTTCACGTGCGGCTAACGCGACGAGGTGACTCCCAATCTTGTTGATTGCCATCCCTTCTACGCTTATAGCATCCGCTCCCAGGAGTATTAGATCAACCTCGAATTTGTTCATTGCCCAACGCATTGCGGAATCTACCACATGTTTCACTTTAATACCCACATCCAATAGTTCCTTAACAGTTATTCGCCCTTGATATACGGGTCGTGTTTCGGTTACTACAACGTCAAAGTTTTTACCCATTTCAAAGGCGGTGATAAGAATTTTACTTGCCACAGATGAATGACAATGCGTAAAAATGGTGGAATTGTCTTCGACTCGTGCGGCACCTATTTTTGCAATGACTTCTTTAGATCGTTTTAGTGCACGTATATACGTTTCCGCAGCTACAGTAGCTGCTCCAAAGTCACTTTTAGTCTTTAATTTCGATATCACAAAACGAATGCCGTTTTTCAATGCCGGCTCTGTTACACGCAACGTAAACATTCGATTTTTCAGCACCTCAATGTGATTCCAAACTTCTAGATCGTCATGGGAATCCGGTATCGTACTTATATATTCAGCAAAGGCTCGGACACCAAAAATCGCAACATTAGTTGCTCCTTGAATCTTAAGACTCTTAATATCCCGCATTACAGTTTCCAGCTTTTTAAATGCCTCTGCACTGCCCAAATTTTCCAGCATTCTTCTCACACCCACTTCATTTCCTACACATTGTTCATTCTTTTCATTAATTCTCTTCATTTAAAAATGATGAACAAGAAAAACGCGTTAAATCTGGGTCTCTTTGAAAAATGACAAAAAATGTGGATTATCGGATCGTCAATTAGGATGAGGTTTCTCTATTTTGTATGGGATTAAAAACACCCTCTTAACAAATGCTTAAAAAGTCAGAAATAATGGATGACTTGGATTGATATAGGTGATTATTGCTTATGAAGGATCCAGAAATTACGGGATATTATGAAAACGTTTTTGTCCTCATGCTAATTGACTATTATTATAAAATCGGCCGTAAGTCAGTCGTTATCGTGGGAATAATACTTTCCTTGACGTTTATGTTGACTTTAAACCTTCTAGGTATGACAATTCTTGGTGCTACAGATCCCTCCCTACCAATGAAAATGCAATTGGCGTTTACAAAAGAAAATTTTCTGCAAGTCGTCGGTAATTTAAGTGCTGATGAGCGTACTTTTGCACGGAATACACTACTTTTGGATTTCATTTATCCTTTGGTCTATTCGACCACGCTTTCTAGTATTATAGCCATATTAACCATAAAAACAGAAGAATATCCGTGGAAACGACATTTAATCTTTTTTGTGTTGCCATATATTGCCGCAATCTTCGATTACATTGAAAATATCTTCCAATTCGTAATGCTGGGAGATCTCAATAATATAACGGATTCCAATGTCTTTTTGATGTCGCTGGCAGCATCGATTAAATGGTCTTTAGTTGCAATCTCCTTTGTAATCATCATTTTTTATCTCCTAACTAAAATTAAAAACCGTGTTACCAAATGAATAGCGAAAAAATCCCACACACAAAATTATTATATTTGGAGAACTCATATCTTTTTTCTTCTCATGCTACTCTCCTAGCATTCGAAAAGATGGACGATGACACATACGCTGTGATTTTAGATCAAACCATATTTCATCCACAAGGCGGTGGACAACCAACAGATACTGGTGTTATTAATTCTGAGTCATTTACATTTAAAGTCAACATGGTACGTTTTAAGGAAGGCATTGTTTATCATTTTGGTAATCTTGTTGATGGGAACTTGCATACTGACGTGAAAGTCAGCCTCACAATCGATAAAGAGCGCCGAATTCTCCACAGTAAACTGCATTCTGCTGGTCATTTGATTGATGACACGCTAGTTTCTTTAGGACTGGATCTTATTCCAGTTAAAGGCTTTCATTTTCCACAAGGAGCATATGTAGAATATAAAGGAACCTTACCACTTGAAATTCGCGAACAAACGCGCAAGGACCTGGAAAAAACTGTTAATGAAAGAATTCAACAGGGCTTTGCCGTGAAAACTATGTTAGTTCCGCCCGATCAATTGCATCAATATTGCCGTTATATACCCGATTATTTACCTAAAGATAAGCCAACGCGTGTTGTTTTCGTATATGGTGAACATGGTGCACCATGTGGCGGAACACATGTAAAAAATATCAAAGAAATTGGATATGTTGAAATATCAAAAATAAAAACAAAAAGTGGCAATACACGTATTAGTTATCGAATAAAAAATCAATAAAAGAGATGAGGTCGGTCGAAAAAATGCCTTTTGATTGGTCAAATATTCCAGCAAGTTTGAAACAAATTCTATACCTAAGCAAAGGTGAATTAGATTATTTACGCCGAGATTATTACCTTTATTTGGGAATGACAGTTGTGAGTGCTGCCAGTGCAACTGGTATTATTGCCTTGTTACTTCTCATTGAAAAACTTGATACTATCTATCGTTTACTCTTTTTATTAATTTCTGTGGTGTTGTATGGGCAAACGTATATTCTTTCTCAAGAAACACTAAAAAAATATCGCTATTTACAGCAAGTAGAAAACATTATGGCAAAAGGTGCCTCCTTTTTCGATGGTCTGCGAAAACTTTTTGGTAATTAATGCATGCGCATTGAGTAAAACTACGTAGTTGATCATTATGGGTTCGATTGCTGCCGATTTGCATTGTCATTCAAGCTTTGCTGGTGGGACTTTAGCACGAAAAATGGATCGTGAATCACGAAAAGCAACAAAAAAAATAGCTTATGAACGCTTTAAGCAAGCAGATTCTTTGATGCATCTAAAAGGTATCGACATACTGGGGACGGGCGATTGCCAGTTCCAAGAATGGCTGGAAATAATCAAAGAATACTTAGAAGAAATAAATAATAGCGGAATTTTTGAGTTCACGGCAAGTGAACATCATGTACAATATATATTACAAACAGAATTAATTTTTACCGCTAAAATTGGCAAACGCTCTAAACAAGCACATATTGTTATTTTATTTCCTACTATAACTGCCGTAGAAGAACTCCAACAACTGTTTATCCAATGGGAAGTAAAAGCCGAAAAAATGGCCCGTCCTTTCATCAAATGCGACAGTCCCGAGATAGTCAGCAAACGCTTACAGCAGATACAAGATATAGATCCCTTAATCGAAATTATTCCAGCTCATATTATGACTCCAACTGGTGTGTTTGGCTCTGATCTTCGAATTAACTCTTTAAAAGACTTTTTTGGTGACTTTCATTCCCAAATTCATGCGATTGAGACAGGTCTTTCAGCTGACCCGCTGTTTCTTCGACTCATCCCCGAGCTCGATTCTATAGCAATGCTTTCTAATTCTGACGCTCACTCTCCCCAACTCCATCGCCTTGGCCGTGAATATACGGTTTTTTCTCTCTCCTCTAACATCTCATACTCAAATTTGATTCGAGCTATTAGGAACAACAAGATTCAATATACCGTAGAATTCCATCCCATGGAAGGACGATATTTTCTTACGGGTCATCGTGCAAATCGAAAACCACCAGCCTTTCACGGTCCCGATGACTACTGCTATTTTTCACCTAAACATGTACCTCCTAACGATTTATGTCCCATCTGTGGAAAGAAAATGACAATCGGTGTCTTCCAGCGACTAGAAGAAATTAAAGTAGCACAAGGAGCTGCCGAACGAAATTTGAAAAATTTGCCCAATATCCCCACTTTTATCTCAATGATTCCACTCGTCGAAATCATCGCCCACGCCATGACAGTTAAGAATCCCATGGCAAAAAAAGTGGTAAAAATCTATAATCTATTAATGGACACCTTTAAAACTGAAAAAAAATTATGGGAACTCAAAATTGACGAAATTTTAGATAAAATACCAGAAAATATCCCCAACAATGTTAAAAAAGCCTTTATTGACGTCAAAAAAAGAAATTTTTGCTTTGATCCCCCCGGCTACGACGGCGAATATGGAAAATTAAAAATCGGAAAAACCCTAGATCCTACGGACATCGCTGTCATACATCGTGGAACTAATTCCACTTACAAACAAAAAACACTTCATGATTTTTAGTAGAAAACAAAAATTTTTTGGACGAGAAAAAATAGGCATAAATCACTAAAAAATTGAAATTTAATGTTTTATTGCTTTTATTCGGTGAAATGTGTGGAAAAAGTCACTTTTCACTTTTTTCAGAGTCACAGATAAGAAAAAGGGCTGATATCACATTTATAGGACTGGCACTTCTTATAACAACCATTTATTTTTGGCTTCAGTTATTTACAATCGGACAACTAATTACGCTTCATGAATTTCTTTTAATTTTGTTTACCTTTCTATGGGGATATTTAGGAACTCTTATCTTTATTTTGGTTATTAT
>WAPZ01000106.1 GCA_015520535.1 Candidatus Heimdallarchaeota archaeon | reverse complement strand
AAACAACAAAAATGTTATTTCAGCAAAGAAAACATACAAAAATTAAAAAGTGAGCTGGTGTATTGGCCTTATTTAACAAGAGTCATTGTCAAATTCCTCAAGAATCTAGATTAAAGTGGGATGTGCTGTGACAAAACTAAAATATGAATATATTATTCCCATTGGCTTGGTAGTATTTTCAATCGTTGCATTGTCTTTGCTTTTCACGTATTCGGATTTTTTCAATGGTGGTGTTGGAACAAATACGACAAATAATGATAATTTGGGAGAGCAAGAAGAATTAAATTTAACTGGAGTGCTGTTTCGAATCACGGATTTTAACATGCCTGGCACGGATGACCAGAATCACACGTTATCCGAATTTTCCGGTAAGTGGTTGCTGTTGGATTTAATGGCAACTTGGTGTGGTCCATGCAAGGAAGTCTATCCGGTGTTCAATAAATTGAAAGGCGATTTTCCCGATATTGGCATGTTAAGTGTATCTATAAGTCCGGATACCGATTCTATAAGTGATTTGAAGAAATACCAACAAGAAAATAACATTACATGGACATTTTTGTTGGATGAAAATGAAACCTTAGCGGAACAATGTAATACACGATATATACCGCATGTTATGATTGTTAAAGTTCTTACCAGTCCCGATAAGGATGGAAAACTCGGCTATGTATATTATGAGCGCTATGGTGCGCCCGACTATCGCTTTATTAAACATAAAATTGAAGACCTCATGAATAAATATGGATGAGAATATTTTATTTTTCGCACGTCATAATTGCAGTAATTAATTATCTAAAATTTGCGATAGGCGAAATTAAGGGAAGAATGGAACATGGCAATTCAAAAATACCAATATATTATTCCCATTGGTGTGGTAATTCTTTCTATTGTTGCGCTGTCATTCCTTATCACATACTCTGACTTCTTAAATGGTGGTACAACTCCAACGGCGATTAATAATCCTTCAAATACCACAACAAACGATAGTGGTAGCAATAATGGAAACAGTAATGGAAATACCACGCAAGTTGCCGCACCACTAAACCTAACGGGTGTATTATTTCGAATTACAGATTTTAAGATGTTGGGCACGGACGATCAAAACCATACATTATCCGAATTTTCCGGTAAGTGGTTGTTGCTAGATTTAATGGCAACTTGGTGTGGTCCGTGCAAGGCTGTCTATCCGGTCTTCAATAAATTGAAGGGTGATTTTCCCGATATTGGCATGTTAAGTGTGTCTATAAGTCCGGATACTGACTCTATAGCAAAACTAAAAAAATATCAACAAGAAAATAACATTACGTGGACTTTACTGCGGGATGAAAATGAAACCTTAGCGGAACAGTGTTCTACACAATACATACCACATATAATGATTGTTAAGGTCCTTACTAGTCCCGATAAGGATGGAAAACTTGGCTATGTATATTACCAGCAATATGGTGCACCGGATTATCCGTTCTTCAAGCAAAAAATTGAAGAAATCATAAATGCCTATAGTTAAGGGAGAATAAAACCTACCTCCTCTTTTTCTTTATTTTTAATCGTTGTCGTTTTAGATTATTCATCAAGCGCACAAAAAAGGATACTTTTTCTCGAGCAAAAGAATGAAGGTGCGTGCTGATTGATTTGATCTCATTTTTTGCTCTTAGACATGATACCAATCTTTTAAAGCTTTTAAATAAATATGTCTTACAGAAAAGGTAGTTTTAAATTATTATTTTAAGCGAAAGGAGTTTGCCAATGAAAGATATTTGCATTTTACAGTGTAAGGATATAAATAATACCAATTTTAACGTGGAAATAAGTACCTTACAAAAACAGCTTACTGTTAAAAATAAACAACTTTCTTTTGTCAGTCTTCATAAGGTGATGTCTTGTACAAACGTGGAAGAAATAGATTTTAGTTGGAATTATCTTGAGCAGATTGACTTATCGCCGATCAAACACATGTCAGCATTAACTACTTTAAATTTATCTCATAACCGTCTGAAACGCCTTGATCTAACGCCATTAGCAAATTTAGATAACTTAAAAGTGCTTGATCTTCAGATGAACCAATTAGAAGCCATTGATTTGACGCCCCTTGAAAATTGTCCCAATTTAACTAAACTTTATTTGTCCGGAAATTTATTGCGGGATATCGATTTAACACCGCTTTCTAAGTGTGTAAAACTTGAAGAACTCTCTTTATCTTCAAATTATCTTGAATATATTGACTTAACACCACTTTCTGCATGTAGAAACTTAAAACGACTGTCCTTTTCTAGAAATAAGTTACACACTATAGATCTAACGCCGCTAAAGCATCTCAAACGTTTAGAAATATTATATTTGCCAATTAATAAGCTCGAGAAATTAGATTTAACGCCACTAAGTGGTTGTGAACGTTTGCAAACGCTCAATCTATATGGAAACAAATTAAACGAAATTGATTTGACACCACTTTCTGCATGCCACGAACTGGAGGAAATTTCGCTTTCCCGGAATTACTTGCGAGATATCGACTTAACTCCTCTCCAAAATTGTACTCAATTTGCAGAACTTAATCTTTCGCATAATGATCTTGAAAAAATTGACCTTTCTCCATTGGCTCATTCAGAAAACCTTAGAAAGATACTTTTAAACCATAATAAACTCAAACGTCTTGATCTGCGTTTTTTAAAACATGTCAAAAAAGTACCTATTATCTCACTCAAACATAATCCCGATTTGACAAAAATTGCGATAGAATTGCCAGCTAATGTGGTAATAACGGACATTCTTCGAATTGATCCAACACAAACCATTGTGGTGGAAAATAAATTATGATGCGCAACGAAGATTACTCAATGTTTTGAACATGCGGTTCTTCCCTCTTAAAATGACTTTTATTCGATACGAAAAATAGATAGCTGAAGGCTAAAGATGTAGGTGAGGTATTTTTGACTTTTTTGATGTTTGTCAGACACGGAGTTACTGATTGGAACATTGATAAACGAGTTATGGGTCAATTAAACATACCATTAAATGACGAAGGACGGCATCAAGCGAAACGTGTTGGTTTAGTACTGGAAAAATACAATATTCAGTATATTTTTAGTTCGGATTCAGCACGTGCATGGGAAACAACACAATTAATCGCACAACGATTGAAAAGAAAAGGAAACGATATTAAGATAATAAAGCTGCCAGAACTGAGAGAACGCAGTATGGGAGAGTTGGAAGGGAGGTATTACGAAGAGATACGCCCCTTATTTTTTACCAATGGTCGTTATAGACATGATTTTCGACCAGCAAACGGCGAATCCGCCATTGATTTTGCCGAACGAGTGGCAAAAGCATTAGAAAAAATTAAAAATTATCATGAATGGAAGGATTCTGATGATATCTTAATAGTTACCCATGGTGGCGTGATTCGACAAGCCCTTGGCCTTTTATTCTTCGTTGGCGAGAGTCCTCCCTATTATTTTCCGATGAATGTTGCCAATACCAGCATAACTATTGTAAAATGGCTACGAGATGATTACCGACCCTATCGTTTAGTTAAAGCCAATTGGACGCCGCATCTTTCTAATTTTACGACCTTTTAGTCTCCGTACAACGTGACATAAAGCGTTCGATTACGTGGACGGATGTCTAGTTCGATAAACACAATTTGTTGCCACGTACCGAGTAATAAGCGCTTATTTTTGAACGGTATGGTAAGTGATGGACCTAACAAACTGGCACGGACATGTGAGTGCCCATTTCCGTCATTCCATGTTTCATGATGATGATAATACATGTCTCGTGGTATTATTCGTTCTAAAAATTTTGGAAAGTCTTTTTGTAATCCCGGTTCATATTCGATGGTTATAAGGGCTCCCGTGCTACCACGATTGAAAATATTTGCCAACCCATCTTTAAGGGCACTTTTATTAACAATGTTTTGGACTTTGCTGGTAATATCAATCATATCTAATTCTTTTGAACTATTAACTCGAAGTTCGTGGATTTCAACCGTCATTTGCTTTACCTCCCTCTATTAGTTCTTTGAGCACTTCTTGAAAGATTTGAAATGTTTTATTATCATACAATACAAAATAAACTTCTTCTAAGGATGTACCAGTTGATTTAAGATAATTAATTGCGGTAGAAAGCATCACTTCGGCGGCCTCTTTGACTGGATACCCAAATATTCCAGTAGAAATGGCGGGAAAAGCTATGGACTTGAGATTTAATTTTGTTGCTTCTAGCAAGGATTTTTTAATGGCACTGGCAAGTAAACTTGCTTCATTGTTCTTACCACCACGCCATATGGGGCCAACAGCATGAATGACATATTTGCATGGTAAATTGCCGGCATTTGTGACAGCTGCAGAACCGGTTGGCACGTAGCCGATTTTTTCTGACTCTTCCCAGATTACTTTTCCGCCTTTTCGTGCAATTGCTGCCGCCACGCCTCCGCCGTGTTGCAAATGTTCATTAGCAGCATTAACAATGGCATCAACTTTCATTTCAGTAATATCCCCTTGTTTAAGGATGAGTTTCTTATTTGGAGAAATTTCGTATTCCATCGGAGAAACCACACTCCTTATTTTATCATTTTTAATATAATAACGTAAAAAACTGCAGTGTAAAGAATTTTTGTAACGATGTATATTT
>WAPZ01000105.1 GCA_015520535.1 Candidatus Heimdallarchaeota archaeon | reverse complement strand
GTATAAGCATATTCGCTAATCAAAGAATATATGTCTTGCAGCAACGTGAATCTTCTAAAAAGTAGGGGAGTGAACAAGTGTAGAAATTTCGATATCGCGTCAAAATTAATAATTCAGAAAAGATTTAGAAAAGAAGTTGAAAACAAAGCGCAAAGCACATGAAACAAATATCATTATAATTGAAATTAGTTTTTCCAGTATCTCCTTTTTTAGTAAAAATGCGTGATTTTATGATGAATTTGCAGGTTACTTTGATTGAAATTTCAAATCTTATATTTGTTATTCGTTTTTTCTTAGGTACTTACCTACTTATTGGAGCCATCAGAAAAATTATTAATTACAACATTTTTGTCCAAGGTGTATTTGATTATCAAATATTGCCAGCAAATTTATCAAGGATCATTGGACTTTTGTTACCTTGGATAGAATTACTCCTCGGCTCTTCATTAATTTTAGGTATTGCCTTACCAGCTTCCTCCATTGCTTCATCCTTACTAATTGGGGTTTTTGTAATAGCAATAGAAATCAATCTTAACAGAGGCCGAAAAATAGATTGTAATTGCTATGGTATAGGGTCTACTCCAGAAATAAGTCGTGGTAAAAGCGCACGTAATATCCTCTTATTATTACTGTTAGTAATTTTGTTTAGTCTTTCATTGTTCACAGTATCAGTAAATTGGTTAGCTTCATTTCGAAATGACATTGCTGTTTTCTTGATTTCACCTGAAGCAACATTATTTTTCTTGTTCTCAGTTGTTTTTCTGTTTCTAAGTGCATCTTTGCTTGAATGGGTTATTGATATCGATATTCGTGGCTCATACTTGCGAGGAAAAGGAGAAGTTTGATTGAGTAGCTTATTCCTCATCTCATATATTGCCTTGTGGGTTCTTTTCTTGATTGTCGCATTTGTCTTGCTTAGTGTATTGCGAAACCTTGGAATAATTTATGAATCACTATCATCAAATGCATCTGTCGCAGGTCTGGAAAATACCCCTACAAATTTGAAGGCTGGAGGATTATTGCCTGACATAATTGTTGAAACCTTAAGAGGTGAGGAATCCTCACTTTCCCATTTTAAAGGTGAGAAAATGGCTTTCTCAATTGTGAGTACAGGCTGCGGTGCTTGTACAAGGTTTTTAGAAAAGATTAAAGATAATAATGCTTCTCCGGATCCGCTTGATCCTTCAGTAGAAAAAAGGGTGATTATATGCACTGGGAACATTGACCAATCAACACAAATGCTAAAAGATAGTCGCATTAAAGAGTTCTTTCCGGCATTTCTAGATACTGACAATTCAATATTTGATAAGTGGGGAATTACTACATTCCCCGCAACTATAATAACTAATCAAGAAATGCGGGTTGTTAGACAAAGTTTTGGAGGATAATAAATTATGCTAAGACAATTTTTAATTAGATGTACTAATTCATTAAAGGTATCTTCAACAGATGAGCTTATGAAAGCTATCTCAATAGATTTATCTCGCCGAAAATTCTTGCAAGGAATATTAGCTGGAAGTGTGGCAATCGGTATTCAATCTTTTAACGTACTACCAGTAATGGCTGATATTTGTAACAAGTGCTGGTCCTCTTGCGATGCTTGTTCGGCTTCTACTGGAAGTTGTTGTAGCCCAAATGGACAATATTGTTATAGCTGTAGCTGGTCATGTCCAAGTTGTCAATGTGGCTGTCCTGGAAATTTAAAGTGGACAAGAGAAATTGTTTGTAATTCAGGTGGTCACTCATGTTCAGTGTCTTGCTGTGGGACTTAGGCCCTAAAATAGCCGTTAACCTTATCCTAACTAAGCACGTTATACTGCACTTTTGAATTAAATAAAGGCACTGGAGGAATATATTTACTATGTTAAAAAGAATCTTCGGCAATCGACAGTATAAGAAAGTTAAAGCCTTTTCGCCAGATGAGTTGACGAAATTTATTTCAATAAACTTATCTCGTCGAAAATTTTTGCAAGGTATGCTAGCTGGAAGCATGGCTATTGGTATTCAATCATTTAATATAGTCCCAGCATATGCAGATATACCTTGCACTTGGTGTACAGGTCCTTGTGGAAATTGTTATTCAAGTACAGGGACGTGCTGTAGTCCAAATGGACAATATTGCTATAGCTGTAGCTGGTCATGCCCTAGCTGTAACTGTGGCGGATATAAGAAAGCACAGCAAACTGCTTGTGATAATGGAGCCCATACTTGTCGTGCATATTTATGCTAACATTATATTTTGAATAAGTTATTTGGATAATTCTTAGATTTCTTTTCAAACGCAAGAAGATAGATTCAGATTACTTCTTAGGAGAAATACACATGCAAAATCAAGAAAATTTACAGGAAGATGTAGTTGAATTAGGTCACAATCCTCAACTTTGGTCAAGTCGACCGGTTTTAGGCACTTTACTTGACCAGAATTATCTTGGTAGAGTGATAATTGAGGTTTGGGAAAATGAGCAAACTCGCTTAGTGACAAGTGAACAATCACTTTTAGATGTAGCCCAAATGGCATTAGAAATGAATCGATATTCTTCAAAACAGCCAAAAAATATATCCTTTAATCCTGCTACGGGAGAAAATGGTGATTCTCTTTTCGCTGGTCAGGTAATAATAGAACTGTGGACAAATCAAGTAAATGTTGGCTCTACTGGATCAGCTACACAGGTTGATTATCTTTTAAGTCAGGCAAAAAAGACCCTTAAATCAAATATTCAATAAAGTTATTGAATATTCCAATTGTGGGTCATCAAACCAAATGGGATAAACATAAGAGAGACTTTCCACCTTTACAATTCAAACTGGTATTCTAGCCGACAAATTTTGTTAGTTGCACTCCTCGTACCTATTTTGACAATGTTACATTAGGTTCAGGCGGGTCGTTTTAAGCAATCATTTGCGAAAAAGGCTAAGTTTTGTAGCGGAATGACTGCGTTCTTCATCTGTTTTTTCCAAAATTGTGTCACCAAACAAGGTGATTTGGGGAAAAACAGCATTTGAATCAAGCAAAATTTGCATAACAGCCAATGACGTTGAAAATCGAAACATTTTCCGCTCCATGAGCCGCGTTAAGGCTACATCTTATGTTTTGACAACCGCACGCCTCTCAGAATTCCAATTTAACATTGTCAAACTATTATCGATCCAATTGGCGGTACGCGCCTATCGGTTTTTGTTTGAATTATTTGTGCCTTGATTGAATCCACTCTGCACTTTTTGAGTTTCCGTACTTTCATTCAATCATGTATGATGTGATAAGGTCTTGGAGTTGCAGAGGGTTGTTTTGATTTGAAGAAAACGGCCGTTTTTCCCTTGCATCTTCCACAAAATCAGGTATTCTTTTTTTTTGTTCCTGATCAGTAAAAGCACTTGACAACCCCTTCCCCCAAAACTGGCACGAGAGTTCCCGACTCTCGTCGGGAACACGACTGGAACACCGGGTCTGGAATAGGGCATTGTCCTTCGTCAGGTGTTTTCCGCATCGCCCGATCAAAAAGACCGTTTCCATTTTATGGAGCGGTCTTTTGATTTTTAAGCACCTCAATTTTGTCTTCGGAAGATGTCTTAAGGCTTTTACAACTAATACCAACCGTTATCTCAAGTGACGGATAAAGCAAAATGTCATTCTGATGCGGAGCGAGGAATCTTTCAACTGTGCAAGAAAGATTCCTCACCCCTTCGGGGATTCGGAATGACATGATAAAGTCATTTTATTACGTCATTTGCTCACACGATTGGTATAAGAGAGTTTTTACAAATGTGTATTCTGTAGAAACGGCTAACTATCTCCTCAAACCAAAGCGCAAAGTCTTCGATACCCGATTAGAAAATTTGAAACTTCCAGCTTCTTCAGTGCTTATCTTTGATGATTCCTACCTTAATCTTGAAGTTGCTCACAAGATAGGTATGTCTACAGTCCAAGTCTCAAATGGTATCGCTGAAGCCCCCAAGTTTTGGGAAATACACAAAAAAGTCTTTCACGATGCCCCTGAATTTGTAGATTTATCAACACATAGTATTGTTCAGTTATTAGATGAGTTATGTACTTACCTATAATTTGTTATAAGTAGAGTTTTCGCTTATGCAACTGAAGTTGGGAACAGGGTCACGTAACTCCGCTGGCAAGCAATCTAAACCTATCCTCATTGTCAAGACTACGAAGCGGTCAATTTGAAGACAAGCGCGGCCTTTGCTCCAGTGTATCAGGATGAAAAAGCCCATCCTGACACACCTCCGCAAAAGCCGCTTAGTAGGTGAAGGCGAGATTCTGCAAGAGGCGGTGGGCAAAAATTGCTCCGTGTTTTGTAGCAAAGGCATTGGTTCAACTCGCAAATTTTGCCCACCTAACGCCACAAGTTGCCAACGCTTACCTTCAGTGCGAAGGTTCTATGCTACGGTAATGTATCAGCTCTTATTAGTCAGGTTAGTAAAGCTAGGTTCTGGTAAAAAGCCAGCTAACATCGCTTGCACGCGGACTGGCGAGATCGGTCTTTTTTGAAACTATTTGGTGAATGGCCGAGTTGTTGGCTCACCCTCGCCAGCCGGTGAAGCAGGCGTTGGGCGGCTTATGCAAAGTTAAATGAAGGAGGTGATGATCACATATTATAATAAAAGTTGGCGTTTAGTTAGGATCGTGTCTTAAATGTTGTGCTAGGTGGAAGTCCCTTCGTTAAATGCTGTTACAGTATTATGCTGTAGATGAGGATTGCCATTAGTTGAAAATTTCAGAATGAGTATTTAAAAAAAGAGGAGCAAGATTCACATAATGTGACGCAGGGGCGCATATGGATCAATTTTGAGTTAACCACCATACATGGCGGTTTGCTTTCAATCGAACCCATATGCGTAGCAATTTCCCCATTTCCCCATTGTGTTATCATTGACCCTCTAAAAAAGGAGTAAAATCATGATTCGTTTTCGTTATGGATATATTTTAGTGGTAATGATTATCATTATCACTGTTTTTACGGCTACAGTTGCTGCTCAAACTACGGAGGATGCGGCATCTGAGCCGGTAGGTCAAGAAGCGTTCATAAAAGATGCAGAAGAATACGCGCTTGCTATGAACGTAAGCCTTGAAGAAGCTATCCAAAGACTAAGTTTCCAAGATGCTATTGGAGATTTACAAGGCAAACTTTCCGCAGAAGAAGATGTTTTTGCTGGCTTATATGTCCAACACACACCAAATTATCAAGTGATAGTCCTCCTCACAAGAATAGAGGAAAACTTACTTGATAATTATATAACAAATATAGCATTGTCAGACATAGTTACAGTCCGACAAGTTAATGTATCTCTTGCCGAACTTCGTGCAGCGCAAAAACTTATTACTCAAGAATTACAGCAAATTGCAATCCCGATTGCATCTGGTATTAACATACCTGCAAATCAGGTAGAAGTGTATGTAACAGATAAAGATTTGCTTGTCGAGTCGCTCCATAAAACAAATATTCAACTACCTGATTATATAACCGTAATTGAGGTGGAATCATTAGGCACAGAGGAAACAGACATATATGCAGGCCTTGCCTTGTCAACCTGCACGAGTGGTTTTTCGGTTAAGAATGCTAGTGGAACAAAAGGAGTGCTTACGGCTGCACATTGTCCCAATACTCAATCTTACAGCGGGACAAATCTTCCATTTAAGGGAGCGGCCTATGGTGGTCGATATGATGTTCAATGGCATCAAGCTGATCATGCCTTCACAGTAAAAAATCTAGCATATTATGGTTCCTCCAACCCTAGATTTATATATTCGACAAAACATAGGAACAACCAATATGTTAATCAATGGGTTTGCAAATACGGCGTAGAGACCGGCTACACATGTGGACAGATATCAGACACCAGTTATGCGGACACATTTAATGGGACATATTTTTTCAACCTCATTCGAGTTCACCGTTCTGGGGTTAATCTTTCCTCAGGCGGTGATAGTGGTGGTCCCTGGATGTGGAGCAACACTGCATTTGGAGTACACAAAGGAGCTCCAGCCGGTGACGGGAACGACGCTGTGTATATGGCTATTAATTACATTGATGTTTTAGGGCTTACTGTCCTCACAGATTAATAATTGAATCAGGTTAGACCCGCTTCCTGAAGGGAAGCGGGTCTAACTAAACTAATCTATAGAATAAAAGTTTATCATTTCTCAGTTCTCACGGTGTTGAGATACAAAAAGTCTCAATTTAGCAGTGAAATGTAGTGGTTTCAGGCAAAGCAGCACAAAAAAAAGAGGTGTTTTCTGTAATGGTCATCGGTTAGTTGAAGAAACAAGGAAAAGGGAATACGATAACGAGCTTAGGCAATACACATAAAAAGCTGCAAGGCGGCTTCTGAGAAGACCGCTAAGAAAAAGTAAGGTCTGAAATGACGAGAAAAAAAGATAAGATTG
>WAPZ01000104.1 GCA_015520535.1 Candidatus Heimdallarchaeota archaeon | reverse complement strand
GCTGAAAAAATGAACCAAATCTTTTCGTTGTACATTGAAGAGTTACACACAAGACATCCTGATTATATTCTTATTGTTCATACTCTAAATCTGATGGGATTTCAATATCATGAACAAAACCGCATACCAGCTGCGTTTTTAATATTTCTCTTAGCGCAACAAATTTCAGAAGAAATTGATTATCCAGAAGGAGAAATCCGGGCAATAGGCGGTTTAGCGTTATGTTACTTTTCGATTGGAAATGAAGAAGAAGCGCTCAAATGTATCCAGAAACAAAAGCAACTCCTTCTTCTGATAAGTAACAAATTAACCCATGCCAGTGTTCTTAATAATATGACTTTGATGTATACAGAAATGGGAAATTTTGAAGAAGCCTTAAAAAACTATTCTCATATTATTAAAATATTAAAAGAATATAAGCCAAAAAATGCGATAGAAGAGAAAAAACGTCGAATAAACTTGATGGTTGTCCTAAACAACTATGCAGATGTATTAGTACAATTAGGAAATCTTGAAGAAGCGTTAAAACGAATAGATGAGGCCATAGAATTAGTTACTGATCCTAATGACCAAAAACTTGTAATTTTTTATTCAACAAAAGCTAGTATTTTAAATGCATTAGATCGTCCAGAACAAGCCATTAAATTTCTAGAGAAAGCCTACGAATTACGAAAGCAGGATTCAACAAAGGATTATATTCTTCTTTTAGACTTAGCAAAAACATACGCACTTTTAAATCAAGAAAAAAAAGCGGTCAAATTTTTGAATTCAGCCCATGATTGTATTAAAGAAATCGCTCAACCGTTGCCAGAAATGAAGTTTTCAGTGGCTCAAATTGAAATACTTTTGCTACTTTACCGTCAAATAGCAGCTAGAAGAAAAAAAATGTCAATCACCTTTAGTTTGTCTCAGTTGGATGAAAAATTAGATTATATAATTGGACAATTGATGAAAAGTGGCTTCAAAATGCTTTTATTGAAGGCATACTTTTGGAAATGTTATATTAAGGTCCTCAAAGGAGATATTAACGGTGCTGAATATGTTCTACGCAAAGTACAACCGTTACTTCATGGAAAAATTGCATTAACGCCTTTTCTCATACGGTATTATGCTCTTATAGCATTATTTGATGCCTACATTTACTCTGACTTCTCCAATGCCAACAAAACACTTACAAAAGCTTATGTACTAGTTCGAACCCACAATCTGAAATTTTTAACAGAATTCTTAGAAGAAATCGAAAAGCAAATCTCTTTAGCAAAAACGATTGCTAGTGCCCATAAAAAAGTCATTGAGAAAAAAGGACCTGAAATTGACCAACAAAACTTGACCATAATTAAAAACTATCTTGAAGACATTATTGAACTGATATCAGCAAAAGAATAAAAAATTTTCATGCTATCCTCTTTTTAAACTGATATAATAGATTTATCTCAACATTAAACCGTTTCTTACGCAAGAAAGTCAAAAAGTCGTCATTTTATCTCAAATCGCTCCATTTTTGTGATTTAGTCGCAACTAATTTAAATGCGCTTAATTTGATATCTTTATGAAGCCAGAATTTGAAGTGAAAAAAAATGAGTGATAAAAAAGTTACACCCTTATTTCCAAAAGTTAAAGGAAAAACCAGCCGTCAAGCACATGTAAAATTACCAAAAGTTAATGACAAAACAACGTATGAGGAAGAACATGGAAGACAAGGATTTTTTGGTAAAGTATCACATTTGTATCATCTCAATCCTCCCACCGGATGGATAGATATTGATGGCCCGTTAAAACCGCAGTTATTTAATACGAATCAAATGCAATCATCGGATTTGACCGATCCATGGGGGGAACCTATCACTTTTTTACAAAATAATGATGTTCAACTAAAAATTTCTCGCCGTTCAGAGCCCATGCCATTTTACTATCGAAATGCTGAAGGAGATGACATTTGGTTTGTTCATCGCGGTGAAGGTCGCTTTGAAACGGTTTATGGCCCGTTAACGTTTAAAAAAGGCGATTACATCGTCATTCCACGCGGAACTATTTACCGTGTTGTTCCAACAACTAAAGATAATCATTTTCTCATAATTGAATCCCGTGAAGAAGTCCAAATACCAGATCGAGGTCTATTAGGACCTACAGCATTATTTGATCCCGCTATGATCGAAACGCCAGAGCCAGAACCGATAATTGACAATAAACAATGGATTGTTCGCATTAAACGACAAAATCAATATACGCATTACAAGTTTCCCTTCAATCCTATTGATGTAGTCGGATGGAAAGGTGACGTAACACCTTGGAAAATTAGTATTTACGACTTTCTACCCGTAATGAGCCATCGTTATCATCTTCCGCCTTCTGTTCATACCACATTTATCTCAAAAGGTTTTGTTGTTTGTTCTTTTGTTCCACGACCCTTTGAAACCGATGAAGAAGCACTCAAAGTCCCGTTTTTCCATTCAAATGTTGAATACGACGAAGTCATTTTTTATCATGATGGTGACTTTTTCTCACGCGGTGGAATAGTTAAACCAGGTTATGTCACGTTTCATCCTTGTGGCTTCACCCATGGGCCGCAACCGGGGTCATTGAAAAAAGCATTTAAGCAAGACAAAGCCATGACCGATGAGTATGCTGTCATGGTAGATGCCCGCAATCCATTGAATGTAACTGAGGACGGCGAAAAGGCGTCGGTGCCCGATTATTGGAAGTCCTGGATGGCAAATGAGTAACAATGAATTATCGGCATGTTTCTCACTAACACCACGATTTACATTGATATAATATTTATATAAAGTGACTGGGATAACTATGAGTGAAGTCAAATCATTTCGTGTATTTATGGAAAATTTAATCGATTATGCCGGGGTTTTTCCACCAGCCTCGCTCTCACTAGAAGCGGCGATGAAAAATTATGTTCGCATTCGACAAACCAAGTATTCATGGATTATTTCTCGTTTTCTCTGCCCATCAACTAAAATATCTCATTTTTTTGATTTATACGAAAATAATTATCTTAATAGCGGTCAATGGAAGCTTTCTTTGATTTTCCCCTTGAAGGAAGATACAGATTCACTAATAACAGCTGTCACCGCAGCGTTAGCAGATTTAAATCAACAAATACAACACCATCCCAACATTGTTGTTGATATGTTTGAAATTAAAATCTCCCCAAAAATTTTCCAAAATCATGACACAAAGGCTGTAAAAAACTTTGTTCTACAAATGACAAAAATATTTAAAGAAAAACAATGGCTATTCCTATCAGGTAAGAAAGTTTTGCTTTTTTTTGAAGTACCTTCCATTGAACTGCAGCCACAGGCAAGCAATGTTTTAATCCAAAGTCTTTATGATGTGCAAACAGATTTTAATTTGCCAATCGATGTGGGAATCAAAGTCCGATGTGGTGGTTTAACTGCAAATGCATTTCCATCAATCCCCCAAATTTCTACAATACTGATTAATGCTGCGAAAAAGCGCGTTTATTTTAAAGCAACAGCGGGCTTGCATCAACCATTGAGGTATTATGATTCACAGTTACATGTCGAGCATCATGGCTTTCTCAACATATTTTCCGCGGCAATGATTAGTTATTTGAATCCAACAATTGACCCAGAGATAATCGAAGAACTTTTAACAGAAAAAAGTATTAAGAACTTTACATTTGATGAAAATGAATTTAAATGGAAAAATTGGCGACTTTTTGTACATGAAATGGAGCAGATTCGGCATTATGTCAAATCCTTTGGCAGCTGTGATTTTGATGAGCCGATTGCGGCATTAAAAGAAATTGGATTATTGAATTAGGAGAGGAAATAAAAATGGATGAAACGACAGATCCTAATCTGAAATCGTTTATACCAGTTTCGGAAGATTCACATTTTCCGATTCAAAACTTACCTTATGGCGTATTTCAGCGCTCGAACGATGAAAAACCACGAATAGGAGTGGCGATTGGCGAATATATCCTTGATTTATCAATTTTAGAAAAAGAAGGTTTTTTCAATGATACAAGCCTGTCAGAAACTCATGTATTTTCACGTTCAACACTTAATGATTTTATGGCACTTGGAAAAAAAGCATGGGATGAAGCGCGACACGTGATTAGTTCAGTTCTTCGCAATGATAACCCAGCTTTACGTGACAATAAAGAATTACAACGAAAATGCTTAGTTCCACAATCTGCGGCAAAAATGTGTATGCCCGTGTCGACTATAGACTTTACAGACTTTTATTCCTCTAAATATCATGCATCAAATGTTGGAGCTATGATTCGAGGGCCCGAAAATGCCTTATATCCTAATTGGCTCCATCTACCGGTGGCTTATCATGGACGCGCCAGTTCTATTATTTTAAGTGGCGAGAACTTCCACCGACCGTGGGGACAAATACTTCCAGATAACGAAAAAACGCCCATATTTTCACCGACACAAGCATTAGATTTCGAATTAGAAATGGGATTTTACATCGGAGTAGGAAATGAGTTAGGAAATCCGATTCCAATCGATAAAGCAACGGATCATATCTTTGGTATGGTCTTAGTAAACGACTGGAGTGCTCGTGACATCCAAAAATGGGAATATGTCCCTCTTGGACCCTTTCTAGCAAAAAGTTTTGCAACCTCAATCTCCCCATGGGTGGTTCCTTTAACAGCTTTAGAACCATTTAAATGCGAAGGCGTCAAACAAGAGCCAGAACCACTTCCATACTTACGCTTAGAAAAGAATTGGACTTTTGACATCAAGTTAGAAGTATACTTAAAGACACAAAAACTCACCACGCCATACAAAATAGTAAGTTCAAATTTTAAGTATTTATACTGGAATATCGCACAACAAGTTGCTCACCACACCGTCAATGGTTGTAATCTCCAGACAGGAGACTTACTCGCCTCGGGTACTATCTCAGGTCCGACTGTAGAATCCTTAGGCTGCCTGTTGGAAATCACACAATTAGGAAGACGACCCTTGGTTCTGCCAAATGGAGAAAAAAGAGTATTTCTTCATGACTATGATAGCGTAATTATGACAGCATGGTGTCAAGGAAATGGCTATAAAGTTGGTTTTGGAAATGTAACGACTACAGTGCTTCCTGCCCAACTAAAAAGCCATCCTAAGTAAAACGTACAAAAAACCCTTATTTTTCCTTTTTTGCATGTAAAGAGCATAACTATTAAAAAGGACGCATAAGGCTTTTTTAATGTTGAGTATTATGACACCACGCCACTCAAAACAAAGAAAGAAACGATTTATTTGTAAAGTTGCTATAGCTGGTTCAAGTACGGTCGGAAAAACCACATTATTATATAGATATGAACGTAACCGCTTTATTCCGGCGCTAAAAACTATTGGCGTCGACTTTATCGCAAAAGAGATTATTGTCGATAAAAAATACGTAACCTTGGCTATTTGGGATTTTGCCGGTGAAGAAAAATTTTTAGAACTGTTCCCCGCATATTGCGCCGGTTCACGTGGCGGCTTAGTCTGCTTTGATACCTCGACTGCATTAGAGATTGATTTGATGGAAAATCTCTCTCCTTGGATCCAAATTTTACGCGAAGTCAATTCTGATATTCCGTTGCTTTTAGTGGGCAATAAAATAGACCTATTATCTAGTGACAGCCAATTAGATGAGATTACAGAGAAAGTCCAGCCAATTATTAAAAAATTCAATTTTAAAGGGCTGCGCTTCACTTCCGCATTTGATGGCCGTGGTGTAAATGAGGTGTTTTTTGACATCGCAAAATTAATGACAATGTACCCAAAATAATAAATGGCTCATTTTTTCTTTGTCAATAAATTATGGCGCGCTATGAATTGTTCAATAACGTTTGAAAGATTTTTCCAGATGTCCGGTTCAAAATAACCAAAATGGTTTATTTCGTTAACCACAAGAGACTCTAAATTTTTTTTGCCACCCAACAGTGGTAAATTCTTTTTTGGTGGGAATGGCTCATCGTTTTCCCCCAAAATAATTAATATAGGAATATCTCTTTTATCTAATATATCAATATTCGGTAAAAGAGATGTACCCGGCTCATACCATTGCGGGATGCTTTCTATCAAGGCATCCCAATTTGAATGCACATTTCGCATCCGCTCTAACCAGCCCAATTGCTCAAAGAATTCATTAGAAAAAAACATCTTAATGAGTTCAAATTCTTCGGGCTCAATTTTAAATCCCGTGCCAAATGTAACAACAAATAACGTAGGTATAATTTCAGCTTCAGTTGCTTTTAATGCCAAACCGCCGCCGAGACTATACCCCACAAACCCCACATTCTTATATTTTTCCTTTAATTGTGTAATTTCATCAAAAAACATCTTCAATAATTCTTCAACTGAAGTGCGTTCTTTAAATGGGCTTTTACCATGACCGGGAAGTTCCACAGAAATGATATCAGCAGAATAAGCTGAAAAAAACGTAGTCAAAGGATGTTGATAATTAAATGGCAATTGTGTTGAGCCATGCAGCAGTAAAATGGCTGTATTGGTGTTTTCTTCCCTTTTCTGATATATAAACCGCATTTGATTCACCTGCATATCTCCTTTATCCGCAAAAATTTGGTATTTACGCCAAAAACACTCGTAAGTTTTCTATGGTTTTCTTTTAATCACTTTACAAGTACTGGTTGCTTTTGCGATTAGTTCATTATCTTCTGTATAGAGATCACATTCCATAAATCCAATGGTACGTCCTCTTTTAATAACTCGTGCTTTTGCAATGACTTTTCCTTCTACTAGTGATTTCATAAAGTCAATATGAAAACTAATGGTGGTTATACTTTCGTTTTCGTCGACTGTGGTACCAAAGGCGGTCGCCATCGCCGCATCAGCAATATCGCAGAGAATACCACCATGTAACGTCCCCATAGGGTTATGATGTCGTTTATCAGCGTACATCTCAAATATTGTTTTCCCATATTCTGCTGACACCAAATTAAAACCGATTAACTGCGCCACTGGCGGCGGTGGTAATTTTCCTTCTAATAGTGCATTTGCAAATTTTTTCATTTTATTCACACCAAAATACAATTTTTCTTTTTTGTTGATTTAAAGTACAGAAATTTATTCCCTAATTAGT
>WAPZ01000103.1 GCA_015520535.1 Candidatus Heimdallarchaeota archaeon | reverse complement strand
ATATATCCATGTTCATTTGGTTTAAATATCGGTTTCGGAATATTCCAGTGATCTAAAGAGGTTTCAAAAGTATGATATGTCTCTAGAGAAATCGTATCTAAATTTTTAAACTGGTGTTCAAAAAAAAGATGCCATTTTCCTTGTGGAACTTTTATGGGATAGGGATAATAAGACGATAAGTCTTTTGACGCTCTTGTCAAGTTTACATGCGTTTGTACTCCATTAAATGAAATGTTTAACATTCCAAAAAGAAGCAATAAGATAAAGAGTCCTACGAATAACTTGGTTTGACGTTTTTTTGCGTTTGACATCAGTCTTCCCTCTGGGTATTAACGTCCATTTTAAATTCGATGTCTTTCTATGTGAGATTCATTTTGTTGAAGCATTTGTCATTAGAAGTGTCTTTCAGACAACCTTTATTTATTTTTTCTTCAGTGCAAGACAATTTCGTATAAAAACTGTGATACGACTGTGGTTATCCAATAATGCAGCGTTGTTCTTTCTTAAAAAGAGTACATGATTGATTTATCTTGCAATGAAATGTTTAAATAAGGCTATTTTTGGAATTCTTTAAAAAAATAATCCATAATTGTGAAAATAAGGCGCATTGTTGCAACACTAATTAAAAGCCTTATTTTCATTTTAATAGTGATTTAGATGATCTTACGTGTTTAAAATCCACATTTTTGTTAGGTAGACCGCTAAAATAATAGATTGAGGGGGATTTTTATTGGTGTAAGGATTTAAGGTATTGTTGCCATATTCTACGAACAAACTCAAACTCGGGTTTTAAAATGGTAAGGGTTTGTCGTAATACGGCTTGGTTATCAGCAAATCTAAAGAGTGCATTTAAGGAACGGGCATACTGATATAGTTGTGTAAAATATTGTAAGACGTCGGGATTTGCAATTTTTCCGGAGCCGACGACAATTACTTTGCGTTTTGCACGACTCAATGCAACATTAAGCCGGCGTGGATTTCCTAAAGCCCGTGGAGTTTCATCAGTATCACGGCTTTGGGAGGAAATATAGGTTCTCACGGTATTATAGATGACTAAATCAAATTCTCGTCCTTGGCTGGCTTCAACTGTCCGAACATCAGAAATATCCATAAATGTGAATTGGGTAAAACGACTTCGGTATTTAGCTAATAAAGCATTCTCTAATAAAATAGATTGCGCTTTAAAGGGTGTTATAATGGCAATATTATACTTTTTTCCGTTATTTGCCACATTTTGTTGCGTACGGGGAAAAATATATGTGAATAGACGGAGAATTAAGGCCGCGTCACCATAATTGTACGCCGACGAGCGCCGAGGGCTTTTATGCCAACGTTCTTTTCCCAATTTTTCCGTATCCAACCATACTAGTGACTGTTTCTGTGAAAAAGCTAACTGTAACCAACTATACGTATGACGTCCCGCTGCAATTTCCCACCTTTTGTTGGCAGTTGATGGAGCAGCTTGTAATTTAGAATTATAAAAGGTTTTAGAAATAAACTTGACAATTTGAGGATTAGAACGATATTGAATTGGCAAGAGTATGGATCTTTGCGGATATTTTTTAATTAAGATTTCAAAAGCGGAATAAATTACCTCATCAAAGCCTTTTACAGTAATTATCGGTCCTAACTGCTTGTGATCTCCAACCAACACAAATTTTTTACCAAAAATCAGTCCCATTAACGTTAAAGGAATAGAAGCCATCGAGGCTTCATCAATAATCACATAGTCAAATTTAGGAAGTCCTACTTCGTCCATTCTCTCTACAAATAGACCTAAACGGCTCAATGTTGCACCTAAAACCTTACTTTCATATAAAGCAGAATATATTTCCGCCACATAATCTTCAGCACCCTTATGGACAGTAATTTGCCTTATTGTAGGTAACACTCTTGCTACCGAACCAATCCGCTTAATCTCATCTAATGGAAGAATTCGCTTCTCTAAAATCTTTTCTAATGCGTTATCCACCGCAATATTAGTATGTGCCGTTATTAACGCTCTTTGATCCCGTTTCACTAATTCAGACACCAATGCGGCAATGGTTCGCGTCTTTCCAGTACCAGGCGGTCCATGAATCAGTAAGAAATTTCCAGCTTCCAAGTTCAACGCCGCATTAACAGCTTTGCGTTGCGCAGTGTTAAGATCAGAACTACTATAATCAGTTTCACTAATAATAAGATTTCCTAGTGCCACTTTTTTGAAAATTGCATTAATTATTAACTGCAACTCTTCTGGTGGCTCTCTTAAATAGGTATCCACAATAAATTTCTGATTTTTCAAAAGAAAGAGCTCATCTGCCCGCCGAACTTCGATATGTGTTGCATTTTCCAGTTTACTGGAAAGTTCTTCAATACTAATCAATGCATTCCGATTTTCATCTAAATTAAGTAGTGTACCAAACACATTTCCCGGTGAAAGAAGTACGGCATCACCCGGTTCTAATTCACCTCGATGCGGTGAAAGAAGTGCCACTCGCAAAAAATACACATCAATAGCGCGTTTAGCTGATGATCCACCGATGTCTAATTGTTGATGTTTTATCTGCAGTTTTCTTGCTTGAATAGGTTCAATTTTCTCTATTGACTTCTGAGTTTTCACTAACTCTTTATACACAATGCTAAACGTGTCCTTTATAGTTGCATTTCTCATTTTTTCCCTCTCAACTAATGCTGAACAATTTGCCTCATAATCGCTAATTTACATAAATTTCTTCTCGGCTGAACTTATAAATATTTATTTTTCCCAACTGCTAAAGTCTTTGATACATTTTCTGAGAGCAGCTTACTCGCCGAAGTGCAAACATTCGGAATAGCGTAGTTTTAAAAAATAAAAACGAAAAATGCTTATATGATACCAATGGCTTCATTTTATCCAGTCTGAGTGATATGGAATTTTACTATGTTCAAAACTGCAAAATAATAGTACGTGAAGTTAAAATGGACATTAAAAGGAAATTTATAGTTTCAGAATTTGTTGAAGGACTTTTTTTTCTGATTTTAAGTGCTATAGTTGGCTTTTTGGTTCATGTGATTTTGCCCGCCACCACCTTAGCAGAATTGGCAGAAATACGACGTTCAGATGTAGTTGGGGCATCCGGAACCTTATTTTCCCTAGTGACCGCCTTTGTCCTTATGCACGTCTGGAATGACTATAGTAATTGCAGCAGAGCTATTGCAGAAGAAGCTGAAGCGCTGTTATCCCTATGGAATTACACCGATTTTCTTAATAGTCCACAAATTAGTGCAGTTATGCAAACCAGTTTAGTAGAGTACATTAAAAGCATTATCACTACAGAACTCAGTGCACTGGCTGCTAAACGTCCCATCGAATTTTCATCAGCCACCTTTGTAAACATTCTGAAAGTCCTTGATCGAATTGCGTTTGATGATCAAAGAGATCCAGTTGCCTTTAAAGCACTGATTGAAGCCTTTCAAATGTTAAATCATGCTCGAACTGACCGCATTACCATTGCTACAAGTGGAATACCGTGGTTTTTACGAATCTTCTATTTAACCACAGCCTTTGTTCTTTGGCTATATTATTTGATTCAAGGATTTAATAGCACCCTTCTTTATTATAT
>WAPZ01000102.1 GCA_015520535.1 Candidatus Heimdallarchaeota archaeon | reverse complement strand
TGTTATGTAAAAAAATAAAAAATAAAAGCCTAATTACAATTGAATTAATTTCTAAAAATGCATTTTTGTTCTCATATAAAGGATATGTCTCTCTAATTTGGCCAGTCGTTTCAGTTAATTTTTGGTAATTTCTATTGCAAAAAATTTGTGGTGTTTAAGAAAATTTAGGCGCCATCATATGTCAACTCGAAATTAAATAAACGCATATATCCATTATTATCATTGAAATCCACCTGATCAACACCCAATAAACTGTCATACTTTCCAGCATGTGCAATGATAGTAAGGTACAAGGTATACGTTACACCAGCTTGTAATGTTATTTTATTGTCGCCGCCATCCTCTAATGGAACGTATACATTAA
This sequence comes from Candidatus Heimdallarchaeota archaeon, assembly GCA_015520535.1. Classification (GTDB taxonomy): domain Archaea; phylum Asgardarchaeota; class Heimdallarchaeia; order Hodarchaeales; family S146-22; genus S146-22. The sequence goes on along the minus strand of WAPZ01000102.1, from coordinate 11,964 downwards.
AATTCCATGATCGATCACCATTATAGGTCCTCCGAAATGTGACTGAACTCCAGTCTTCAGTACTGAAATTAGCCATAATTTTAAGATATGTATCAGAAACATCATCATCAATAAACCCTTTCCAATACCAATTCGATGCAAGCCAATAGTCACCGGTTCTTCCAACGGCAAAACTCGCTGCTAAAATTAATCTGGCCTCAGAAGCTCCGTTTAAAGAACTTAAAAACGATGTCACGGCTTCGATATGTATATAGAGAGAATGAGAACTACTTTCTTTCGAATAACTTACACATTGTTCACTTTGACATTTAGTTGGGTGTTGTTCAACAACAGAAAATGAATCGCCCGCAATTGTATACGTATAAAATCCGGACGCTGTTGTCATATAATTTAATGCCATTGACATCAAAAAAATACTAAAAATTCCTAAAAGAAGGGGTTTGTGTAACATCTTCTTGTTTGTCATGAGATCACTCCATTTGTTTATTTTTTATCCTTGTAATAATAACCAATTGTAATTATATAAAGGCGTAGGAGAAATTTGTTTAAGTTTTTAGGTTAATTTTCTTTCTGCTTTTAATTATAATAGATACTTAAATTATTTGATAAATAATTTTAAAACATTAAGAACACTATCGGATAAAGTGTCAATCATTTGGTGTAAATAACGGCACTTTCAGAGAATTATGCTCTTGTTATCAAGAAAACTATTTTATATTTAGATACGCTGGAAGATAATCACATTCGAGCTTGATGTTGGTCTAAATTTAAGTCAGATGAGATGTATGGACATCGATTCTGGAGATATGTGATGAGTGAATAGAGAGGTGCAAATAATTATCAATTATAGTCAGAATAAGGAAAATTTTAAAAATTATTGATGCATATCCTTCATGGCGAGTGGACATTATCCGTCCACATTAGGCAAGCCTAATTTCTGCTATATAGCCACAATAATTAGTACCTTTAATAAACGCAGTAAAGGTGAGAACACAAAAGAAATCTAATAATTTGGATGTATTTACGGGAAAAGTCCGATAATTATGTTAAATGTAGGCATAGTAGGTCTACAAATACTTAAAACGTCTTAACAAGTCAATATCATTATCATTGACGATAATTGGGGATTTAAGATTATCAGATCTATTTTATACTCTATCACCTTTTGTTGAGACAGAACATTTACGTTACATCTTAACTCGCTTTTCATTATCTTTGTCTTGCCATTTTCTGCCTTCATGACTTTTTAGTATACACTTCTCCAATGTTGCCTTTTGGGAGGATTTTTCTCCCACATATCTGAGCTTGGTTGTTAGGTACTAATTATGTGGCTTATTTGTTTTAATATTCTTGATAGAGGTATTTAAGTTGCTGAGGTGATATCCGTTAATGAATGATAGCGCCTCGTATTTCAGAAATTGGAACTTGAAAGTGGTATTGCAAAAAAGTGTGGTTATATTCTTTCTTTTGCTAATGATTATGCCGACAGTGACATCTGGGGCATATTTAAGTGATTTTTTTGGCTTTTCAACACCAAAAAAGACATTTGAGGTACAAACAACGCAAAAATCGACGAATGACGGGAAAGATACCACGGTTCCAAAGAGTTTAGTCTCAAAGAAAGTCATAAGAGCGTTATCAAATCGTTTAAAAGTGAACGCTCCACAAGATGATCAAGATTCTGATGGACTTAGCGATTCTTTAGAAGGCAATATTGGGACTAATGCTTCGGAAAAAGATTCCGATTTTGATGGGCTTTTGGACTCAGTAGAGTATTACGCGACGGGACAAGAAGATCTTGATGGTGATGGGCGATTAAGTGTGCTGGATGCTGACAGTGATGGCGATTTGCTTCCGGATTATTATGATGTATCCCCGTATTCCGTATTATTAGCACCACGTTCGCATTCGTTGATAGACTTTTCAAGAACTCCCATTCCAATTGGTCGTGTGGACATGGAAAACGAGCTCGTGAGCACATTTCAATTAGGATCCAATCAAGGGCCGCATGCTAAACTCATTTACAATGAAGGAGCCCGTACATTTAGTTATGATAATATTACAAGGCAACGTTATCTGAAGTTTGTCACGGTAGTCGAATGGGATGTCAAAACGGGAGATATCAGATCTACGGGATTTATGCCGCCACTTGGAGCATCATTATTCAAAGCTTCATGGACAACAACAAAAACATATGCCAAAGAGGTGCATCGAGGTGTTTTTTCAAGTTACTATCTCCTAAACCCGATTAGAAATACTTTTGGATGGGGCACTACGATTCGTTGGGGTGATTGTCGTTGGAGAATATATCAACTAGATGTTCCAGGTAATACTACTGAGAAAAAGCAATATACCCTTACCACAACGGAAGTAAGTGGTTTAGTGCTCATTACAGATGTTCCGCTTTATTCAGATTCATTTGGCGTTATCAAGCCAGATCTACGTCGTGTCCCCAAAGTCTTTGAGTACTTCCCAATCTCAAGAAATTCAAGCATTCAAATAACTTTGCAGACTAATCTAAGGGGTGGCTATGATTTTGAAGGGGTTGCTGAAAATGGTGCCCATGCAGCTACTTATGGAGACATTCCTAATGATAGACCCCTTTATGTGTATTCGTATGGCTATTCGATCCAAGGTGCCGGAAACTATCAACTATCGGAGCCAAATAGGTACTTTACACCTGCGTTTACCCTAGTTGATGCGCTTGTAGACTATGGGGTGCCGGGGGGTAAAATTGTCCGTGAGGTCGCCTCTCCATATGCCTTACTTGGATTAGAATTAAAAAATGTTCATTCATCTTTCCGTGGTTTTATACCCTTTAAACCCTACTTAGAAGATGTGGTGCTTTCTGAAACAAAGAATCGAATTAATGTCTTCCAAAATCAACTGATAGCGTTATTAAAAGAAAATTCTGCGGTGTCTAAGAAAACATTGTATCAAGATTATTTGAATCTTTTAGATTTAGTGACACAATCGTCCGATTTAGTTGGTTTCCCGAGTGGAACTGAAACTTATAAGGGCAAAGCAATCCCATTAAAAGATATGCTCTTATATGGTCACGATACCGAGACGTATAGAAAATACGTGAACGCAACCTTCAAATGGACAAAAAACCTTGAAGACGTGAAAAAAACAATAATTTATGCTGCCGTAAGAAAACAACTAGTTTCTGTTATCAATTTAGATTCCATACTTACAGACATTCTTGACAGAGCATGGATTAATGTCAGTTTTGAGTCAATTCCGTGGAAGTTCGGATTACAACCACGGGCAGTTTCGGACAGCAAATTGGATCTCATCATAGATACGGGAGTGCGTTTCGATGCTGTTGAAGGCCCCTATGTAAAAGCGCGGTTGGATAATTTCAAGTTTCTTGATGCTCTTGATGAAGTTTCTTCGGATTCAAGGGCTTCATTAGCGAATTTATTAGCTGATACGGACTTTCCAACCTTTTATCGCCAAATGGCATTTTCAGATACCGCATATTCGCTTGAAATCAAAGAAGATCATGTCGTTGGTATAAATAATATTCCGATTGCCAATCATTTTTCCGTGTTAACGCAGATTCGGTACGTCGAAAACCCTGCCGCTGCTGATTTTAATTTTGTAACTGATCTTTTGAGTACACCAAGCTATCAAGGCTTTTACTTGTTAGATAATGTTGGAATTGGTCATCCACGGTCGATTCATCTGCAGACAGTAAGAAATAAGGTGATCAAATATAGTGACACTTCTACACCCGTCCATACTTCTCCATACGTTGGTGACGATCACGTTTTAGGCGAAAATGACTGGTGGAAAAATGCTTCCTATATTGTCGGCGTGACGGATTCTACTCGCCTGGTGTGGGGACAAGCGTTATTAGCTGACGTGGCATATATGGTACAACAATACACAGAATATGTTTCAGAATGGTATGACGGCTTTGATGTGCCTTCAGACTTGTGGGAAAGCATCAATAACTTCCGCGATACCATTAGCGATTGGAAATATCCTTTTGAAATGATTGACAGCATTTTCAATAAAATTCAGAATCTTGGGTCTAAAGTCAAGGAGCTCCTCGATAATAGTGAATTTCGTCAACGCTTAGATACGATTCGAGAATATATCCGTGCATTCCGAAGTGTGTTTCAGTCCTTTGACTTTATCGGAAAAAGTCCGTTATCACCAGTCCTTGACGTCTTTGGAATTATTGACAACGCTATAGGTCTTTACGATGCCTTTAAGAAATTTGCAGAAGGAGTCGCCGATTTTTGGGATGCTGTCAGCGGTGTAATGAGTGCAATTTATTTAGCAATGGATATGGAAGCCGTATCTGCACTGTTACAAAGAGTGACGGGAATTGGATTAAAACTAGTTCCACGATTTTTAGGAGTACTCATGACAATTCTTGGGGCACTCGACGCTGGTATGGCAATTGGAGATCGTATTACGGGAAATAATAGAGGTGGACTCATTGGATGGCTGAAAGATCTATGGGGTATGTTAAAATTGGGATACAAAGAAGGTTGGGGACATCTTTGGAAGGCTTATAAAGAAGCACTTAAAGATCAGTGGTCAAATCTAATGAATAAATTTGCGAACTTTTTCAAAAAGGTTGGCGATTGGATCAAAAAACTGATGGATTTATTTAAGTCCAAGGCAAAGGAGCAAGTTGCAGCTGAAAAGCCCGATGATTCGCTCTATCCAATTGTATCTACAGCCGGAACAAATCAAACCTCTATTTTTGCCAGTGATAGACCATATATTGATTCTGATGAAACATTCTACTATTTAGCTGCAAATCTCATTAGTGAATACAATATTCTTCCACCACTCCCCGAAAAACTCCCCTCAGCACCGTATGCCTCTGATGATAATTTGGGACGCTTATTGGGCGAATATTATACACTTGAAGGCTTACCGCCAGAAAAGTTAAACATGGCAATGTTTACCACCGCACTCACCATTATTTCCACCATTGGTAAATCACCACGCCTAGAAACGAGTCCTGCATCCATTCTTCTACAATCTTCGATTCCCGCCTATCTTGAAGCTAAAAGGGAATTAGAACATCTGAGAAATTGGATTAACACATGGGTTAACGTATCGTCTCGACTTCACAATGTCCCAACTGATGCCCTCGGCTCAAATGTACCACCATGGATTAAAGACGTCTTTGAATATGCACCCGTCTACGATAATTTTACCATCAACTTTACTGGTCATGAACGTTATCTCTTATTCCTAAAAGAGTTCTATCCTGGTATCTATTATTCATATCTGCAAGGAGAAATGAGTCTTTACGATACAGAAGAAGCGGTAGCGGCACGCTTAGATCCACAAGGACTTGCTTATCAGTATTATTTGGATGAACGAATGGCCAATCCGCATGCCTTTGCTAAATTCATTTCACGATATTGGTTAGACGCACAAAGAAAAGTCTATGAGGCTGCCTTAGAAGTGCAGCGTGACTACTTATATGGGGCTGACGTCGTAATTTTAGGAAGTGGATATAGCAAAGATATGTTTAATTTACTTACAGAGCATTTTAATGTAATTCCACGTGTCTTACCACTGGAACAATTTAATTACGTTGAAGCGTTGACACCGCAATCCAGTGTGTTAATTATTCCTACGGGTGCGTTACGAATCGATGACCAGCAAGCTATTTCTTATCTCCGTGAACAGTTCGAAAAATACCTAAGTGAAGGTGGTACCATTATTGTTTTCCCGCAAGCACGTACAATTGATTATCAGACACTTCCCTATTACAATGTAAATGATCCCAGCGGAAGTAGTGGCTATGCATGGGGTTATAATGACTATCGAGGCTGCCTAGAAAAATCAGCAACGGTAGGAATCGGTACGCACCCAATTGTTGCTCCATTTAATGCTTCACTTGTCGATCTTGGGTTAGACGGAGCCATTGTTACTTGGCCCGTAAATGCAAAGCCCATTTTAACGAGAACCACAGGTGAAGAAGGAAAAGCTGCCTTATTAAGTTACCCATGGGGTGCGGGACGCGTTATATTGACAACGACATATACTGATTTTCGTTATGGCAGCACAAAAACGATTACAAACGACGAAAAAATGTTACTTGAGGCATTACTTAATTATGCGATGGGCAAGCAAAAAGATTCCATGTCCGTGTTTGAAAAAGGCGACGATAGTGCAAAAGTCACAATCACTTTCAAAAATCCGTTCCGTGACTCAGTTACGTGGTTGGCAAAACTCGTTGTCCTTGATCCGCATGGTGAACCACGTACGGTACTGTGGCAAAATCTGTCTTTGGCTGTTGGTGAATCTGTTGACGTAACCCTTCCGCTCAACATCAGTGATGATGCCCCACCGGGAATCTATACTGTTCAAGTAACATATTATGGCAATTATGGTCGAACGGTTAGAGATAGCTATGCTCTACAATTCGCAATTAAGGAAAAACGAGATGAAATTACTGCTGTTCAGACATCGTATGATTTCACAGCAAAAAAACTTAATGTCTCTGTCACGTTTAATATACAACACACCTTTAATGGCGATTTAAGTGTCCTAGCTGGAAAAAAGAATCAAAAGTATCTTGCAAACATTACTTTTCAAGCGGGTACACCGACAATTCCAGTTACCATAGAAAACGCCTCTTTAATCCCGGGAGTGACCTATCCATTAACAGTCACCGTCTATTCGTATCAAGAAAATGAAAGTGGTGCTGCACAATCGCTGATTCGAATGCAACGAATCTTTACGTTCAGCGTAGGAACGAAAACCCTTAAGGTATCTCTAACGGCTTCAAACACTGTTGTTGAACCTAATAACACGGTAACGTTTACCATTAAAGTTGACAACGAGGATACTACATATAACTTGGAAGGAGCTCAAGTCACATTTGATGTATACGCACCGATAAGCGCAGGACCAATTAGTACGGTGACATTTAAGAATATTACAATAAATGCTGGTTCTTCTACTTCTAAAACAGCCAATTGGACCGTACCGTCTGACGCGACAAGTGGACTCTATACCGCAAAAACCACATTGTCTCTCAACAATATTGTAATTACTTCAAGCATTTTAACCATTAAAGTTGCGAACGGGACTGATGCTGTGATTAAAAGTGCTAACCTCGACAAAACTAAATATTATGTAGCCGAGCAAGCAATAATTTCCACTGAAATTGCAGCAACTGGCGCTTCCATTGTGAATGCTTACGTTCGAGTGATAGTACAGAAAGGATCCACCATTGTAAGTCAAACCGACAGTGACAAATTCAACTTGACGAAAAACAGTCTTTACACGCTTCAAATGTCCTTTACCGTCCCCGATACGCCAGCATATTATTCAGTCTTCATCTACTTGAAGAACGGAACTGGACGAACTCTCGATAGCTCGTCATTAGGAATCATAGAAGTTAAGGCGAAAGTTTACATTACACAAATTTATCAGCTTACCTCGCCGATAATAGCGGGAACGCCAGCAACTTTTACTGTGACTATTAAAAACAACTATACCTCATCATTGCAAGTGAAAGTGCAGCTTTTTTCAAACAATAAATTAGATACGGGCGAAAGTTCCACTATTACACTCACTTCTGGTGAAACACGTAATGTGACATTAAATATTACGATTCAGGGTGTAAATCGGAATGCCATAGAGGTTCACGTAACAGACTTAAGTAATAATATAGTCACGCAGTCGTCTCTCAGCATTTCTCCAAAAGCTCCTATTGAAATTACTTCATATTCTGTCGTCTCACCGTCGCCCTATTTACCGTATGCCCCCATCGACATTCAAGTCACGATTAAAAATTACAAATCAACGAGTGTGAATTATCTCCTCAATACATCCATTAGTCCTAGTGGAATCGGAAATGAAACGCAAAGCACTTTAAATGCAAATCAAGCGTTAACACTTAATATCTCCGTAACACCAGAAGATACGGGTACTTATACCATTACTCTTAATATTACTGACACTGATGCCAAAATTTCTGCCAATTTAGTTGTCATAGTCGTTCGTGTCACCTCAGATACTATCCCCGGCGTCATTTCCGATATTTCACTTGAGGAGCCGAGTGGCATTGTGGTGGCAGGTGAACAGCAAGTATGGAAAGTCACGATCTTTAATAACAACAATACCGATCCTCTGACCTTCAATGTGTCACTTTATTATCAAGAACCATGGCAACCAACGAATCTCATACTTGTGGGCTCTCAAAACGTAACGGTCGATCCCGGTCTTGAAGCCTATGTTTACTTTAACGTAACTCTTCCACAACCATTCTATCAATATAATCTCACCGCAGTGTTAATCCCACCGTATGGAACCGCACAAGATCAAGATAATTATACTATAACAACAGCATTAGTAGAAACACCGCTAAGTTTTGAATCTTTAGAACCGAACACTACCTTAATTATAGAAAATCAGAGCTCGCAATTCGTTTTAACACTTAATAATGTTGTCAATAAAACCTACCTTAATTTAAATATGACTTTGTATGCACGGTTAGAAAACACCTCAAATGCTTGGCAACTACTGGATTGGCAATTAGTCAATGTGAGCGCTTTAGTAACCGGTGCTGAAGTTTTGTTTAATGTGACATTTCCCGATAATGGCACTTGGAGAGTTTTAGTTAATTGTACAATAGTAAACGGTGTTGTTGAATCGATTAACAGAACGGTTGATGTTTTAGTCAACCAAACCGGAAGTAACACCTCTTCTGACGCCACGAAACCGCCAATCTTTCTATTAGACTATCCATCGGCACAAACATCGTCTTCAGCCAATACTTTCTTAGCAATGGATACCACACAACCTGAGGTCAAAATAGTCTCGATAACCTTTGATAAAGCTTCATATAATGCCGGAGACACGGCTCTTGTCGACATTGTTCTTACAAATAGTGGTTCTACAGACGCTAACATCACGTTAATCTTTGACGTGCCAACAATCTATTATTATGTCAAAAAAGATGTTTCTATTACTGCGGGCTCTAGTACAACAATTACAATAAGTTTTGTTATCGGTAACGGTTTACTGACACAAACCTACACCGGCACCGCATACGTGTTTAGTTCTACCCAACGGATAGATTACAAAAGCTTTAGCATTTCCATCCAGAGCTACAGCCTAGACATTTCCTTATCTTTAGATCAATCCGTTTATAGCGCTAATGATACCATGGAGGTGTCCTTCCAGATAAACAACACCGGAGCCCTTGATATTTCCGGTGGAGTATTGTCCATTAATCTCCAAATACCCGGTGTTACTACGTCCATTCATCAAGAAGCGTCAGTCACACTTCAAAAAGGGCAATCAAATACCTATAATTTTACCGTAGCCGTGCCTTCTGAAATCCTTTCGGGTCAAGGTGTTCTTTCATACACTGTCACAGTTGAAGGAATGGTGATAATCTTAGGACATTATTACATTATGTACAAAGGCGTAGAACCAGTAACTGCAAGTGTTACATTAGATAAGGTACATCTAAATGCTGGTGATGATCTTTCTGGTACTATTACAGTGACAAATAATTATCAAGGCAGTATTACTGTTAATCTAACGTTAAGCGTGGCTGACGTTGCAACGCCATTTGAAAAGAATCAATTCCAAATTGCGGCAAATAGTAATGCCTCAACAACTTTCGTTATTGATCTACCAGCAGAAATGAGCCAAGGTGTTTATGAAGCACTGCTAATTATCAAAGATGCACACACATCTGCATATTTAGTTGTGATGACCATTCGCTTTACTATGGATGGTCCCAACATTGTAGAAGACTTCTTTGCTGTGAATGCTACTGCTACTGTTAATGCCGGTGACGACTTACAAGTTAATGTGACGATGAGAAATGCCGGCAACTTTGATACCTCTGGCACCTTACTTATTCAACTTTTAGATGAAGCGGGCAATGAAATTGACAATACCACAAAGACTGTCTCGTTGTCTGTTGGCGATTCTCTTGCCGCAACCAACACCATTAGCATTCCAAGTTCAGCCTACGGCGGAACATATCTTATAAAATATCTTTATCAATCATCCAGTGGAGCGGTGCTTCTCCAAAATGCCAAAATAATAACAGTAAGTGGCCAAGAGCGTGCGCCACAAATCAGTATTTCTTTAATTTCTGTAAACGAAACAGTACTAGGAAATGCTATAAACTTTGGCATTCGTGTGGTGAATGTCGGCGGATATACGGCACAAAATATCACAGTCATTATTTATGATAACATTACTAGCAGTGGTTCAACATTAACCGCAACGGGCACTACAGCTCAAATGACACAACTTTATAGTGTATCTGTTGATTCCATTAGCCCATTTGAGTCTTATTATGTAACACGCACCATATCCATCCAAGATGACATTACAAACTTAAGTGTCAGCGTGTTATGGAAAGACTCCGTGATTTCAAGTGATTCACTTAATGTGTATGCCGCTGACGCACCACCGGTCATTGGATCCATCTATACAGTCGAAGAAAGAAACTTTGCCGCACTTCCCGTGACTATCCGAGCATACGTCGTAGATAATGTAAGAACTGAGAATGTTATCCTCTATTACCGCTTTACTAATGATAGCAGCTGGCAACAACTGGATATGACTCCAGACTATAGCCGAACATTATGGTCAGCCTCCGTTCCAACGACCACCGCTTATACTACCCTCTATTATTACTTAAAAGCTACTGACAATGCTGGTCTTAGTTCTACCAGCGAACAGAAATCAACTATGCTCTATTCCGATCAAAATGCACCACTAATGACTGTAGACATCTATCCTACCGATGATATCATTTCTGGTATTGTAAATATTACTATTTCCAGCGATGATCAACTAAATGGATCTGGGATCGGCTCTATCACAGTTACCACTAATAATAAAACTATATTCAGCGAAGATTACGGCACCTTAACTTTGACACGACGGATTACCTATCAATGGAACAGCAGTGAAGTAAACGACGGCAATCACACCCTCCTTATCACCGTCAAAGACCGTATTGGAAATACAAATCAAACCACCATTCTTCTTGACATCGATAATAATGCGCCATTTATTCCAGAAATGCATAACAAATCACTCATCAAAGAATTTATGCTTCTAACAGGTGACACATTGAAATGGAAACCAAGCGATGCCCATCCACAAGCATTTAATCTCACAATCAATGGCAAACTAGTAGCTAACGGTTCATGGGACGGCTCTCCGATTACGTATTCTCTTGCCAAACTCACCGAAGGCACTTACATATTCAATTTGACCGTTACCGACATGTTGAATCGAAGCTCCTTTAGTGTGGTCAAAGTCACCGTTACCAGCCAACTCATTCCCATAATCGGCTCCATCATCCTCCTACTAGGTGGAATCATAGCTTCTATCGCATATATTAGAAAAAAGAACATAATTCACAGACTTAAACAAAAGAGACGCAAGAAACACTAAGTTGATTACAAAAAATGAAAAAATACAAAAGGCACTAGCATAATCTTTCTTTCTTTTTTTTCCTCTTTGCCTAATTTTTTTCTTCTTCCACAAAAATGATATTTGCATGTACACTGATGTAATAATACAGAGAAACCGTCATTCATTTGAAAAAATGAAATTTATTGAAACATATCAATTTTTGCATTGATTACCATAAATTGTTATCAATGTGCGATAATTGCTCAAAAATTCCCAAACTATTAGTGATGCCTAAATCAATAGGATAACATTATTAAACTTCATAAAAGTGATGTCATTTGGACTCTTTGGGAACCTATATCCCAAATCCAAGCCTCATTAGATAGGTGAATAAAATGAAAAATATGCATAATCGGGTGTTAATTTCCGTAATTCTTATTAGTCTACTTGCTATCCTCTTTGTTACACAAGGATCTTCCAGTTTTACGGAAACACACCCACTTTTAAAAACAAAAAATAAAGTTGCGGATTCTCAGCAGCAAATAACGCAAGAACCTAATGACTGGGGGTTAGAAC
>WAPZ01000101.1 GCA_015520535.1 Candidatus Heimdallarchaeota archaeon | reverse complement strand
GCATTACAACGCCTCAAAATATTGGATCCCGCTGTGGGAACGGGTAATTTTTTAGTTGCAAGTATTGATGTTTTGTTAGACTATTACAAGAATCTTTGGCAGTATGTCTCTACACATAATGAAACCGCTACCCATATGAAGTTTTTCCCAATTTTCATACTTAATGACGTTGAAAAGAACAAAACAGTAGAAAATTTCAATTGGTCAGATTGGAAAGCCGTGCAGTTTTATCTTTTAACACGCATTATCCTACCGTTCAATGTATATGGTGTCGATAAAGATCTTTATGCAGTCGAACTTCTCAAAATGCGATTATTGCTGAAGATAGTGGCTAATTTCCCTTCTCGCTTATCGTTGCAACAACAATCATTGAAATACATGAAATCCTCTTATTTATTTTCTAATTTTCGAACTGGTGATTCGTTAATTGGCTTTGGATTCTCTCAAAAGAACACGCTCAACGCAAAAATTCTCGTACCGCCATCTTTGGCAAAAGAATGTGTAGATGTCTTTGATACTTTATTTTCAGTAAATAGCAGTTTAACTAAGTTTTTTCAGAATAAGTTCAAGCGATTTGGTTCAATTCTCAAATCTTTGCATATGAATGACCCGGTACTTCTTACTGGACGGGATTTATTAACACTATTAGCTGTTATGAGGACTCTTCTAAAAACGATCTTACATAAGAAAATATTCACACGTTTGGTGAATGTCTTTAATAAACTAAAAAGAATGCTTTCAGAAAAATTGAATTACCATTTCCTACAACTTTTGGCAGCCGAATCTGGTAAAAGTTCTTTACAGCCACTTACTTTTAATTTTTTTCACTGGTTAGTAGAATTTCCAGATGTGTATCTGAATCACGGGTTTGATATCATTCTTGGAAATCCCCCGTATGTCCGACACGAAAAGCTTACCCGTCTAGTTCAAGGGATAAATTATAAAAAAATTCTTCAATTATGGTATTCTGAACTCAAAAGTACATCCGATTTAAGTCTTTATTTCATGCTTCGTAGTGTGAATTTGCTAAAATCTGGCGGTTTTCATTCTTTTTTAGTCTCAGATAAATGGTTACGAAGCAAATATGGTGAAACTATTCGATCTATCTTTATAGAACGCTTTAAAATTTTTGAATTTGTCGATTTTTCTAATGTTGCGGTCTTTTCTCATGCCACAATCGATACAGTTCTATATATTGTCCAAAAAAAAGAGCCGGCACCACACCATCAAATAAGGGTTTCACAGCTAAAAGGAACGAACATAATTCAAAATAAGATAAACTTAATCCCACAAGTCGTATTAAAACATAATGTCATTTTTTTAACGGATTATCAAATTTATCACTTGATTAATGAACTACAAGAAAACTCACCACCGTTGAAAAGTTATACAAGCGTAATTCACCGCGGCTTAACGACGGGCTACAATGAAGCCTTCATAGTCAATGGTAAAGTTCGGGAGCAATTAATCCAGTCAAATTCCGAAATTAGAGAATTCATAAAGCCACTTGCTTTGAGTAAAAATATTAAATCCTTTTCATTGAACTGGTCGGATTCTTGGATAATTATAATTCCCAATGGCTGGACAAAGAGAAAACTCGCATCGCTGAAGATAGCTTTGTCCGACAACTCGGCATTACAATTTTTTAAAAAACACTATAATGCTCTCTATCAGCATTTTGAACAATTTTTCCGCAGTAACAAGAGAAAATCTATACGTCGGTTCAAAAAAGGGCTCAAGGAACGAGATGATCAAGGTGAATTTTGGTGGGAACTGCGTTCATGCAAATATTATTCTGATTTTGAAAAACCCAAACTTATCTGGCAAGAACTGTCGCCACATCCGGCATTTTTTTATGATATCCAAGGATTTTATCTTTTAAATAATGCCTATTTCATGGTGAATGCACCCAAATATTTCGTGCTCTTTCTTAATTCACATGTATCTCATTTCTACCTCAAAAATACTGCCCAAACACTAGCAGATGGCATTCGTCACACCAAACCGTATATCGAACGCCTTCCCATTCCCATGACGAAAAACGATTGGTTTTTAAACACGTTTGCCGATCACATCCTTTATCTCATGCAAAATCGCCAAAATAAACACTATTTCAATGAAATAATTGGATTTGAAACTCAGTTAAAAGAAGCACTCGTATATTCATTATATTTCCCAGAAATGGTAGATTCCTCCGTTTCCAGCTACTTATTCACCACCATGGAGCATTCCATTCAAACGTTGGATTATGAAACGTGGATTCGCCTCTATTGGAAATATGTTTTTCGTGAAATAACAAAAAAAGAGCTAGATCAATTTAAAACGCTGACAAAGACGAATGATAAAATAGTTTATCAATGTTATCAAGCATTCAAACATGATAAAAAACTAAAAGACGTAATGACTAAAATTTTAAGCACAAAAGTTGTCAAAACTATTGTAAAGCATCTTAATGAACGAATATAGCAATGATAAGCCTTTTAAATCGTCCTTTTTACGCTAATTTTGACATTTTTCTTCAATTTTTCATATTTGTGGTAAATATAGAAGAATTACACGAATTATCTTGTGTAACGGTTTTTTTAACGCATTAAAGAATCATTCAGATTGAGGCTCTGACGATTTAAATATTGGGCAGATAAATCTGTAAGTGACGTGTTTACGTATAATGCTGAATGGATATGCAACAAATCAATGTATAAATTGAATTAAAAGCACTATTATGGTGATTTTCCATGCAAGCTGATATTGGACTCATTGGATTGGCTGTAATGGGCCAAAATTTAGTTTTAAACATGATTGATCATGGATATACTGTAGCCGTTTATAATAGAACGGTTGAAAAAGTTGACAAATTTGTAGCGACGGCACAGCGCGGTGAGAAACTCATCGGCTGTCACAGTATTGAAGAATTAGTTCGTTCGTTAAAAAAACCACGGATAATTCTTTTAATGGTTAAATCCGGAAAACCGGTCGATGATTTCATTAATAAACTTGTTCCACATCTTGAACCGGATGACATAATCATTGATGG
>WAPZ01000100.1 GCA_015520535.1 Candidatus Heimdallarchaeota archaeon | reverse complement strand
TTATAATACAGTTCATAAAAAATGCTTTTTAATTATTTCGTTTACGCAACAATTCTGTTTTAGTGTCAAGGAAGCATAAGAAACGGTATTTTATTTTAAAGTCTTAAAAGAAGGTTAGAAAAAAGAGTTAATGCCTTTTTGCAAAATTTAATTAATGATTACGGATTAAAAATAAAAAGGAAATTTAAAGGACGCGTGTTCCACAGTTTTTGCAGAAAACATCGGTTGGGTCGACTTGACTTCCACAATTTGAGCAGAATCTTGGTGTATTTTGCATTTTAACTGGCTGTTGGCTTAAAGAAGGTGTTGTTGCTGTTGTCGCAGTGGTAGGTGTCGCATTTTGTGGAATTGTGGTTACAGCCGGTTGAGAGGCGGAACTTGCCACTATTAAATAAATCAGTAACCCGATGATTGGCAAGAAAAGCACCAGAAGTGCCCATAGTTCCGGATTTGGGACATTATTCCTAGTTGCATGATTATAAACGTAATAGACAATAATGGCTTCAATAACGACCATAATTGTGATCATGAACAGCCATAAAAAGATTGGTTGTCCCCAAAACATTCCCATTCCGCCCATCATGTGGGAGTCAAATCCATCGTTAGCGCCTTCATCACCATGTGTGACGGCGTTAATAGTTAAACCCTTTAAAAGACTATATAATTCTAATTTTAGCATTTTTATCACCCATTTTTAATTTATTAGTTTGTTATTAGCTTTTTTGTTTTATTCAATTTATGTGAATTATTTTGCGTGGGTTTCCTTTCAGATATGTTTCATGTGATTATGTCTTTTAGAGATATATAAAACTTCGCATATATCTCAGAAATGATAATAATTGAAAACCTTATTTTCGCCGTTTAAGGTATTTTAATAGGAATTTAGTTAAAAACGTTTGGATTGTTCGAAATAAAACGATATTATGGCGGAAAGAATTTAAATTGTCCTAAAAAAGATTCAAGGATGGATTAAATGAAAAAAGATAAAAAAGGATGAAACGTCATATGTCATATTTCTCTTAGACAGCTCTTAATTCGGATTTAGCTTGTTCATATAATTGTTCGGGCGCTTGGTAATAACGTTGGATGATTTCGGCAACTTGGGAAAAGTGTGTGATTTTTTTCTTGACCATCCAGCGTAAGACTATTTTTCGTCGTTCTAATTCATCCATTACGTCGGCATCTGTTAGTCCATGGGCTTCGGCGATTTGTGAGAGCACATGTGAGTTTCCATAGAAGGTGAAGGTATCTTCTCGTCCATTCCAGATGAAGAGGTCATTTGTGATTAAATCATTGGTGACAGGATCGTTGCCGACGATTTCGACTACTTCAACCACGCGTCGAACGGTTTTATCACCGCGTCGCATTTTTCTGATGACCGCGACACAATCAAGAATTTCGATCATTTGCCGATGTATGTTCATGGGTGGTGATTCTAGACGTCTAATAATACCTCGAGTGCTGTCACCGTGGATAGTTGCCATTGCAGAGTGTCCGGTAGCCATGGCTTGAAACATAATATAGGCTTCGGCACCACGGACTTCACCGACGAATAGATAATCGGGGCGTTGTCGTAAAGCGGCTCGGAGGAGATCGTCAAGGGTGATTTCACCGCGTCGTCTTCCATCCGCTTCTTTTTCACCGTATCCTTGTCGTGCGACGCTAGGAATCCAGTTTTCATGTGGTATGTTTAATTCGGCAGTATCTTCGATGGAAACTATTTTTAAACCGGGTCGAATGAACATGGCTAGTGCATTGAGGAGTGAGGTTTTTCCGGCAGCGGTACCTCCACCGATGAGGATTGAGGCGCGGTTTTCCAAGATATACCAGAAATAGGCTGCCATATTTTCGTCTAAGGTGTTGTATTGAATGAGATCGCTTATTGTTAGAGGGTCGGTTCTAAATCGGCGTATGGTAAAGGTACTTCCTTTTTGTGTGACATCGCGTCCTAAGGTTAGTTGAATACGGGAGCCGTCGTCCAATGCCGCATCCAAGAGTGGGTTAGCAACGGAAATGTGGCGTTCAGCTCTTTGGGCAAGTTTTATGACAAACGCATCCAGGTCTTCTTCATTGTCGAATTTGATATTTGTTCGTATGGATTCATAGCGTCGGTGCCACACATAGATGGGAATTCCGACACCGTCACATGAAATTTCTTCGATATTCGGGTCATGCATGAGGGGGTCGATAGGACCATAGCCAACAAAATCTCGTCTAATGTGGTAATTGAGGCGATCGAGTGTTTTGTCGTCAATTTTTAATTTATATTCATGTACAATATTCAGTACTTTTGTTTTAATATAGTCTTCAGCTTTTTTCGGGTCTCCGCGGTAGGTTCGAAAGTCTATATCTAATTCTGCAATTAAAATTTCTTTAATCAGGTTTAAGTACTTTTTTTCTTCTGAACGAAGGGGAACTTCTACGACAGTATACACAATTTCTTTTGATTCTGGATCTTTGGTGATATGTGCGTAAGCGTAGGGCGGTATAAGTGGATATGTTTCCAGAATGATTTTACCCGCCGCAGCACGTTTACTTACAGCAGCTTCCATTTTTTAAAACCTCGATTGTTTTTTATCCATCTTCTTAATATTATAAAAGCACCCTTTATTTTAAACTTTTCGGATTCATAAATATTGATTGGACAAACTATAAAGCGAACATAAAATGGTGGTAGCGTTTATGCTAATGTCGACAACTAAAATCCCATTATTGCTGGTAAAACTGCCTATTCCCACGAAAGTTTTTTGAAAATTAGGCATTTTTGTGCTTTTAACAATTTCTAGGCCAGTGATTGCTCCTTGTAAGTACCATACATTATTTTCATCGACAAAAAAGCTGATTGAATACGTGTATTGTGATCCTAGATGTGTTGGGAGTTGTAGTTTTATTTGGGATTTGTAGTCGGCTTTATTTTCTCCATTAAGGATTAGTGAACTGATTTTATCCTTTATTTTACGCAGTTGATACTTAAGTTGTAGGTCTGCTGTGTTTTGTTGAAATTGTGAGTTAAGGGTTCCAAAAATCTGGGCACTAGCGACTACAAGTCCTAATCCGAGGGTAAAGATGATTAAATAGGTTACGTATTGATGTGCCATTTTTCTTCACGAATATCATTTCATGGTTTTGTTTTAGTTATTATTTTATTATGTATGGAATGAATATAATTAATTAAACATTACAGCATTTTTGCTTCTTATTTGGATTAGATAGATTAGATTGAGACTTTTTTATTGTGTTATAGTAACGGTATAATAGACGGTGACGATTTGCAGCTGTAAGAAGGGAAGCGCTTGTGAAAGACCATCAATGGAATTACTGTTCCATAATGTGAGGGAGTCTTGGTCATCAAGTTGGAAATTGTCAGTTATGAAGTCTTTATCTGCAAAATAATGAAGTTGAAACTTTAGGGAGAGTTGTGTTCGTGCGTTGTCAGCAGGAAAGGTTTGAAGGGTGGTATTAGAGATACTGGCAGAAATTTTAATTCTCTCATTAACTTCAGTTAGTTGAAGGTTAGATTTTCCCGCTTGGATATTAACGATGTAAATGAGAAACTGAAGGGTTGGTGTGGGTTTGGTGGTGATTTGAATGACAATTTTGGGGCGATAAAAGAGGCGAATATAATGATTGGGGTCTTTGGGGTTGTTATAAAGAACCATATTAGTCATATCGAGATTTTCACTTAATTGATTACTGGGACTTTGAACAACAGCTGGAAATCGCGCTAAAAAGGGGTTTGTCCCCGTCAAATATTCAAAACCGCCTTTTGGAAGGACGTTAAATGGAGAACGATATTTGAAATGAAAATCACCGATTTGATAATTTGAGATGAGTGGCTGGCCGCCAAGTGGCCCATTTTCATCGTTGAGGTGTAAAGAAAATAATAAGATTGGATTTTCAAATTCATATCGGCCTGCGGGCATATAGACATCTACAATTCTGTTACTGCTTCCAATAGCTTCTTTTGGGTTAGCTTCTTCTAAGAGTTCTTTTATGGCAGTATCTACACGTAACATAGTTGATTCGGCAGATGCAATGGCAGATTCAGCTTGAATGCGGTTAATGTAAGGGATGGCTTGTAAAAATACGATACCGACACCTACCATAATTAAGGCAAAAATTATTACGGTTGCGATTACTGGCGAAACAGCTCTTTTATTGAAGACACGCTTTTTTGTTTGCCGTATGATAGTTTTTATGATGGCTATATTATTTTTAGTGACCATTACTACATCGCCTCGTAGTTCAGACATAATTAAAAGTCCACAGAGATATTCCACCGATTCTATATCTAAGTTACCACACGCATAAAAGGATTTAAAACTTTTTGTATTTTTTGCATGGCAAAGAATACATGGAAAAAATGCACGGAACACAAGGAGCTGATAAAATACTGTGTTAAATGAATTCTTAACGTTATGGTGATGTTCTCATGGTTGTGCCATGGCAGTTCTCCTCTAATATTTATTTGTCCAAGTGAAAGAAGGAAAGATAATCCTTAAGAATCTTCAAAAAATCTGGTTAAATAGGAGAATTTGCAGCGTTCTCATATTTTAAAATTTAATAGAGTAGAATAATTAATTCATCCCAAGTTTTATTCCGCTAAAGCGTATTTATTGTATCAAGGTGGCAAAAGGAGGCTTAACATTGACAATTATAAGTGATGCTGAGAAACGTCGGTTATTAAAAGTGCGAGCCCAATTGAAAGCAAAACGCCCTAAATTTAGGGCGCAAGAATCGTGGCGGTACAAGCGAATCGACCCAAAATGGCGCCGTCCACGAGGAATTGACTCTAAAATGCGCAAAAAAGTCAAAGGATGGCCACGACTTGTAGATGTCGGTTTTCGTGGACCAAGAAAAGTTCGTTACCTTCATCCACTGGGCAAAGAAGAAGTTTTAATTTCAAGTGTCGAAGAACTAGAACGTTTAGATCCACAGTATCAAGTTGCGCGTATCCGACGAACTTTAGGACGAAAAAAACGGGAAGAAATCATTGAATTAGCAACGTTGATTGGAATTCATGTGGTAAACCCCAACTTACCTGAACGAAGAATCACCGCAGCACCGACAGAACTTGAAATGCAAGAAGCACTCCGTGAAGTCGAGGAAGAAGCGGTAACACCAACCGTGAGCGATGAAGAAGTCGAAGAAGAATTCGAAGAATCTTTTGGTGAAGAAGAGGAATGAAGTGAGTTTTTGTGATTCGTCAGTTTTAGATAGAATTAATTTAAAAAGAAAAGAATAAGGAGAGAGACAAATGGATCTTGAACCACAAAGACGAATGGCAGCTAAAATATTAGGTGTCGGCGTGCATCGCGTCTGGATGAATTCAGAGTATGATTATCGTATTGCAAATGCAATTAGAAATGAAGATATTAAAGTTTTAATAAAAGATAAAGTAATAAGAAAAAGAAAAGCACGCGGCGTTTCACGTGGACGCGCGCGCTTTTACGACGAACAACGACGCCGCGGTTTACGTCGAGGACATGGTAACCGAAAAGGGAAAAAAACAGCACGTAGCCCAAGAAAACGTTTATGGATTAACAAAATTAGAGCACAACGCCGATTTTTAAGGTATCTACGTGATAATGGTCAATTAAAACCCAGTGTCTATCGTGAATTCTATCGAAAAACCAAAGGCGGTTTCTTCCGGAGTGTAGCACACCTTCGGTCTACCCTCTATGAAGGAAATTATTTAGAAAAGCCACGGAAAAAGTAAATAACACAAAAACAAAATTCGTGTGGAGGTAATTTGCATGGCACGCAGTGGAAGATATAAAGTTCCATTTAGACGACGTCGTGAAGGGAAAACTAATTATTACAAACGAAAACGCTTAGTAGTCTCACGTAGATTGCGAGCTGCTGTGAGAATTTCAAATAAGTATGTTCTTGGGCAAATAATTGAGGCTCATCTTGAAGGCGATAAAACAATCGTCTACGCAAGCTCTAAGGAATTAGTCAAATCATATGGATGGAAAGCTGGAACAAAAAATATACCCGCCGCATATTTGACTGGCTATTTACTCGCAAAAAAGGCGTCTGAAAAAGGTATAAAGGATGCCATTTTAGACATTGGTCTTCATGTGCCAATTGCGGGAAATCGCGTGTTTGCTTTTCTTAAAGGCTTGGCTGATGGTGGCTTAGAGGTTCCACATTCAGAAGACGTATATCCTGACGAAACACGCGTTCGCGGCGAACACATTGCAGAATATGCCAAATATATTCTTGAAAATGAAAATCTCGGGGAAGAGTACTATAAAAAGCGTTTTTCACAATATCTTGCTAAAGGCTTAAAGCCGGAGGAATTACCAAAACATTTTGATGAAGTCTTAAAAAAGATCTCATGAATGGGGTGAATGAATAACCTAAATCTTATTCACTACATTAAGAGTAAGTTAAATCTAATATGATGATTTGGTATGGTTCATGATGAGGTGAATGTTCAATGAGTTTTCAAAATCAATCGACAACCAGAGATGACTGGCAACCACGAACTAGAACGGGTTGGATGGTTAAAAATAATCAAATAACAAGTATTTATGAGATTTTTGAGCAGAATCTTCCGATCGATGATGTCGAAATTGTAAATATTCTCGTTCCCAATCTGGAAGAACGTGTCATTGATGTAAGACGCGTTCAGAAACAAACTGATGCTGGTGAAATAACCCGTTTTGTTGCTACATGTGCTGTTGGAAATGGAAACGGTTTAATTGGATTAGGTGAAGCACGAGCTCGTGCTGTTGGATCAGCTATACGATTAGCAATGGCAAAGGCACGATTAAATCTCATTCCCGTTCGTCGTGGCTGTGGCTCTTGGGAATGTACTTGTGGAACGCCACATTCACTACCATTCAAAGTCTCTGGGAAAACCGGAAGTGTCCGCGTTGAAATGTTTCCAGCACCGAAAGGATTAGGCTTAGTTATTGGTGACGTGGCAAAAGAAGTGCTACAATTAGCTGGAATTTCTGATGTGTGGAGTAGAACCTTTGGTGATACAAGAACAACCCATAATTTTGCAAAAGCCACCTATGAGGCATTAAGACAAACGTATAAAATAGTTCCACCGCATGAATGGAAATAAAACATTAGTAACTGGCAGTGTCTGCATATTAATATCAGTCAGTAGAAATGTTCCAAAAAGAACATCGATAGAATATGGAATGAAAAAGGGTGAATTTCAATGGAAGCAAAAAAACGGATGTTTGTTATCTTAGTTCGAAGTCGTTTGAATACGAAACCGGATGTTCGCAAAACACTAGATTTATTAAGATTATTCAAGTTAAATCATGGCGTTTTTATAACAGATTCACCTATATATAAGGGTATGCTTAAACGTATTCAACCTTATGTTGCGTTTGGTGAACCGTCTGCAGAAATGGTAGCCTATCTTCTTGAAAAACGTGGAAGATTGATTGGAAATAAACGCTTGACCGAGGAATATCTACAAGCACATACCTCATACAAAAGTTTTATGGAATTTGCTGAGGCTTTTATGCAGTTCAATGCCGAACTAAAAGATATTCCGGGATTAAAACCTGTATTTAGATTACACCCGCCAAAAGGTGGACATAATCGAAAAGGTATCAAATATCCGTATCATTTAGGCGGGGCAACAGGCAATTACGGCAATGACATCGATTCACTGATCAAAAAAATGGCATAAAGTGTTTGATCT